>NZ_CAJTCF010000016.1:0-58453 GCF_910574735.1 Duncaniella muricolitica
TCTGACGTATGCAAATAAAATCGCTATTATTTTAATGATAATCAGAGGATTATTCTGAAATTATTACTGACAGACCTGATTATCTTCGATTGGCTGAATAGTTACTATACAATTATCTTTATGTTAAAAAATATTAACAAGTAAGCGTGCGCGCCTGTTCTACAAAGAATAATGTAGCGTATGGCGATGTTATAGCTTTGATGCCACAACGGTTGATAACCGGCATGATTATATTTGGCATTCTGACAAAATAATCTTAACTTTGCTTTCAATCACTCAGCTCAGGCTGTAAAATCACAACATAATGAAAGTTTCCATCATCGGTGCAGGAGCCATGGGCGGAGCTATAGCCCGCGGACTCCTCTCTCGGCCGGCCCATGAGGTCTCTCCGCAGCAATCAGCCGGGTTGTCTGTGGCCGTCTCCAATCCTACCGCCGCTAAGCTCGAGCCGCTTGCCGCCGAGGGGGCACGCGTGACCCTTTCCAATGTCGAGGCTGTAGGCGCGGAGCCCGACCTGGTGATAATCTGCGTAAAGCCTTGGCTGGTAGAGCAGGTGATCAATGAGATAAAGCCATATATCGACTACACGCACACCGAGGTGGCGGTGGTCGCTGCCGGCATTCCCCTCGATAAGATAGCCGGTTGGCTTATCCGTCACACTGCCGACGGCGAGCACCATCTCTTGCCTCCCTATTGTATCGTCATGCCCAACACCGCAGTGTCGCAATGTCAGTCAATGACCTTTCAGGTCGACGGACCGGAGGCTTGTCCGCGTTCGCTATTGGTATTCTCGCGCCTTGGCACAGCTATGGTCATCGAGGAAAAGCAGCTTCCCGCCGCCACATCACTGGCTTCGTGTGGCATAGCTTATGCCATGCGTTATGTGCGGGCGGCTATGGAAGGAGGTGTCGAACTCGGATTTCGCGCTTCCGACGCCCAGCATATCATCGTCCGGACACTCATCGGGGCCGCATCACTCCTTTCGCAGCCCGGAGCGCATCCCGAGAGTGAGATTGACAAAGTCACCACTCCCGGCGGCATTACCATACGAGGGCTCAACGCCATGGAACACTCCGGTTTCTCATCGGCAGTAATCAACGGCCTCAAAGCCTCCTGTAATAAATAGCATCCGACAAGGCTCTCCAAAAATTACTAATTACTAATTGATAATTACTAATTAAAAGAAGTGCGTATAGTGATAAAGGTCGGGAGCAATATCCTCACGCGTCCCGACGGCAAACCCAATGCCACCAACCTCTCGGCGTTAGTCGACCAGATAGCGGCCATCCGCGCACTCGGCCATCAGGTGATACTCGTCTCCAGCGGAGCCGTAGCCTGTGGTCGCGGAGCCTTTACGCCTTCACGTCAGCTCGACAGCGTGGCCGCGCGTCAGCTCTATTCGTCGATAGGCCAGATACATCTCATCAATCTTTACAACCAGCTTTTCGACTCCTACGGCATCACGGTCGGGCAGGTGCTCACGCAGAAGGAAAACTTCTCATCGCGCACCTCTTATCTCAATCAGCGGGCATGCATGCTCACCATGCTTGAGCACGGAGTGCTCCCGATTGTCAATGAAAACGACACCGCGAGTCTCACCGAACTGATGTTTACTGACAACGACGAGCTTTCAGGACTCATAGCCGCCATGCTTGACGCCGACACGCTGGTGATACTCTCCAACGTCGACGGCATCTACACGGGTGCGCCCTCCGATCCTGATTCAACTCTTATCCCCGAAGTGGCTCCGGGGCGCGACCTGAGTGAATATGTAGTCGCCGCCAAGAGCGGATTTGGCCGCGGTGGCATGGGCACCAAGTGTGGCATAGCACGCAAGGTCAGCGATGAGGGCATCACCGTGATTATAGCACGGGGCGACCGTCCGGGTGTGCTGGTCGACCTTCTGCAGTCGCCCGACACAGTGCCCCACACTGTGTTTCGCCCCTCGCCTCAGCCTCTGAGCAACATCAAGCGATGGATAGCCCATAGTTCGTCGTTTGCCAAGGGCATAATCCGTGTCAACCGTGAGGCGGCACGCGTGTTGCTGAGTGACAAAGCCGTGAGTCTGCTCCCGGTCGGCATAACCTCGGTCGAGGGTGAATGGGAGGAGGGCGACATCGTCAATATCCTTGCTCCCGACGGCTCCGCTATCGGAGTGGGCCGCGCATCACTCTCATCGGCCGACACGCTCGCTGCGATGGGCCGCCATGGTCATCGGCCGGTGATACATTATGATTACCTCTATAATTTTGAATCCTGAATGACCCGGGTCACGGGCTCATTCTATTTTGCATATCCGACATGTCCGAAATCAACTCTCTGTTCCGGTCGGTGCGAGAGGCGTCCCGCACCATCGCCAATATCACTGACGCCGAGCGCAATGCAGTCATCCTGACGCTTGCCCGGCTTATCGAAGACAATATCGGCCCCTTGCTTGAAGCCAATGCCGCCGACCTTGCGCGCATGAGTCCCGACTCGCCTCTCTATGACCGCCTGCGGCTTACGGCCGACCGACTCGGCTCCATAGCCTCCGATATGCGCAACGTGGCCGCCTTGCCGTCGCCCGTCGGCGAGGAGATAGAGCGGCGCACACTTCCCAACGGTCTGCTCATACGTCGGGTGAGAGTGCCGTTTGGAGTGATAGGTGTTATATACGAAGCCCGGCCCAATGTGACTTTTGATGTGTTCTCGCTCTGCTTCAAGAGCGGCAATGCTTGTGTGCTCAAAGGTGGGCGCGATGCCGAGACATCCAACGGTGCGGCTATCGCGCTGATTCATCAGGCCCTCGAGGCCCACGGCATCAGCCCTGACGTAGCGGTGCTCCTCCCCTCCACTCATGAAGCCACGGCCGAGATGCTCAACGCAGTTGGCTATATCGACGTGTGCATACCGCGCGGCGGACGCAACCTCATAGACTTTGTGCGTGACAACGCCCGCATCCCTGTCATCGAGACGGGTGCCGGGGTGGTGCACACCTATTTCGATGCCGACGGAGACCTTGCCATCGGGACCGCTATTGTCGACAATGCCAAGACGCGCCGGGTGAGTGTATGCAATGCTCTTGACTCTCTGCTTGTCCACCGCTCGCGTCTGTCCGACCTCCCCGCGCTCTGTGCCCCGCTTGCCTCCAAGGCTGTGGAGCTGCACGCCGATGCCGACGCGCTCGCGGCTCTTCGGGGACATTATCCGGAGACGTTGCTTGTCAAGGCCGCGGAGTCTGACCGCGACCGTGAATGGATGGACTATAAAATGGGTATTTATACGGTCGGGTCTATTGATGAGGCCATCGACCATATCGCGCGTCACGGCTCGGGCCACAGTGAAAGCATAGTCACGGAGTCAGACGAAGCCGCCCGTCGTTTCCAGGCCGAGGTCGATGCGTCGTGTGTGTATGTCAACGCGCCTACATCATTTACCGACGGTGCGCAGTTTGGTCTCGGAGCCGAGATTGGTATCAGCACGCAAAAACTCGGTCCGCGCGGTCCTATGGGACTAAAGGAAATCACCACTTACCGCTATCTCGTCACCGGCCATGGCCAATGCCGTAGCTGAGTTATAGAGTTTAAAGTTTATAGAAACAAAATAGGGATAAAAAAGGGTCGAGGAGCAATGCCAAAATTTCAGCATTGCTCCTCTAAACTTTAACCTTTATCCTCTAAACTCTCCTCGGCGTCATGTCGTTCGTAGGCTTCGACTATGCGCTGCACGAGCGAGTGGCGCACGATGTCCTTTTTGCCAAACTCGATGCGTCCGATGCCCGGCACATTCTTGAGCACATGCAGAGCCTGTATCAGACCCGACTGCACAGAGCGCGGGAGGTCAATCTGCGTAGCATCACCTGTGATAATCATCTTGGCATTCATGCCGAGGCGCGTGAGAAACATCTTGATCTGATGTACTGTCGTGTTTTGCGCCTCGTCGAGCACAATCACGGCATCGTTGAGCGTGCGGCCACGCATAAACGCCAGCGGAGCTATCTGTATGACATTGGTCTCCATATACTCTTTGAGTTTCACGGCCGGTATCATATCCTCGAGAGCATCATAGAGCGGTTGCAGATAGGGGTCAATCTTGTCTTTCATGTCGCCGGGCAGAAAACCGAGCTTCTCGCCCGCCTCCACGGCCGGACGCGAGAGTATGATTTTGCGCACCTCGCGGTTTTTCAGGGCCTTGACAGCCAGCGCGATGGCGATATAGGTTTTACCCGTGCCGGCAGGTCCGAGGGCAAAGGTGAGGTCGTTTTCGCGAAAAGCCTTCACAAGCAGGGCCTGGTTGGTGTTGCGGGGCGAGATAGGCTTGCCGTTCACACCATATATTATCACGTCGTCGTGTTTGGGTTCGGTCGGCACCTTGCCTTTTACGATGTCGAGTATGACCTCTTCGGTGAGCTTGTTGTAGCGTGAGCAATACTCCTCCAGCTCCTTGATTTTCTTTTCAAACTCGGCTGTCTCGGCATCGTCGCCTATCACCTTGATTACCGAGCCTCGGGCGGCCATGCGCAACTTGGGAAAAAGGTTGCGTATCAGGTGCATGTTGCTGTTGTTTACGCCGTAAAAGCTGACCGGGTCAACGTTGTCGATGATTACGATGCGTTCTATCATGTGGGAGTCTGGGATTATTTTGATGAATACAGGTGGTCACGGAGGCCGGAGCGGATATTAAACACCGTTTAAGCCTTCTTCTGATTGTTTAACCTCGGTGGCTGTCTTTTTGTTTATCGGGATGGTGTACATAATGGAGAAATTGCCGCTTATGGCACCGTTGCGTTTGCCGTAGCCGGGGATATACATCGGATTGCCATAGGCCGACTTGGATTCGTGCAGTATGGAGTGATACACGATGGTCCATCCGGCCGAGAAGTTGCCGGCGATTTTCACCTTGATGCCAAACGTCACTTCCAGATATCCGGCCGTGTTGCCGATGTCCTTGAGCGAATAGGTCGAGGGGGTACCCCAGTAGCCTTCGTCGACAGTTACGTCGAGCGCGCTCCACTTGTAGGTGGTAAACCCGTAACGCAGACCCATCTGCAGCCGGTAGTCGGGATTGGAGTTGTAGAAGAAGTTGTAAGAACCGCCTATCTTGAAATAGGGAGCTACCGGGCTCTTGAAGGTGAAGTTTTTGTCGACGGGAGTCTCGTTGATGGAGCCCAAGCCCACGGCAAAGAAGGGAAAGTAGCGGTTGTGCATGCTCAGTTCGGCCCACACGTCTCCGAGTCCGTATTTCTGGCCGAGAGCGCGCATTATAGGGTCCCACACGTTGACGCCGGCTATGACCTCATGCAGCAGCGGATATTCCATCTTGGGGGGAGCTTTGAGCAGGGTCGAGTCGACAAATTCGAGACCGGTCACCGTGTCGACCATCACGGTGTTGCCGTGGGCGTCGATAGTGGTGACAAGGCGCGATGAGTCCACCTGTTGTTTGAGATTGGTGGTGATCTGCGGAGTGCTGCCCGGCTCACGCGGTGTCACGGGGGTGACTCTTCGCTGGGCCGAGAGGGGCATGATGACTGCGGCAAACATGAGGGCCGCCAGGAATGCAAGGAGTCTATTCATGGCGCGCCACCTCCTGAAGCGGATAGTTAGCGGCCTGTGACCGGGAGATATTATAAAAGGTGTCGCCGACGTTCTCGCCCGGCTCTTCCGGTCCTTCCGGCTCATCTGGAGTCTCCGGAGTGTCGGGAGTGTCGGGTGTGTCGGGCACATCGGGTCCTTCCGGTGTTTCCGGTGTGTCGGGAGTCTCCGGATCGTCGGGCTCGGAGGTGCGGAAATAGAGTCCTATGGTCTCACGTTCGATATTGGTTATGAGCGAGTCGGCCACCCCTACCGAGTCGAGCAACTGGGTGGTGTGTGACACTCGGGTGATGCGGTAGTGATACATCGCTCCGCACTCCTCGGAGGCAAACCACGGGTGAGCCTCGTAATAAAACGTTATGCGGTCCTCGACCCCGTATTGGGCGAGTGATTTCTGCATATATTTTATCACAAAAGTGGTCGATGTCTCGGTGGCGCGCAGAGGCAGGTATACCTGTGAGGCTCGTTCCGACGGTCCGACGAGCAGCGAATCGTTGGGCGCGCCCTCTCCGCTGATGGCGAGCGAGTCGATGGCAACGGCGTCGCCTGAGGAGTAGGAGTAAAATCCGGCCAAGGGCACCGAATTTTGGTTCTCGGTACACCCTGTGGTGTTACAGCCCGTCAGCAGTGAGGCCGTCAGGAGTGTGGCGACGGAGATGTAAAATAGGCTTTTCATTCAGAAAATTTGCCACGGCGCACGATGTCGGCGAGGTGGAGACGGTTTTTGTCGGGTATCTGAGAGCCTTCGGCCGGATATCCGAGCGGGATGATGGCGATAGGCTCCATATTGTCGGGCAGGCGGAAAGCCTCGCGGATTATCTGTTGGTCAAAGTTGCACACCCAGCATGTGGCGAGGTGCATCGATGTGGCGGCCAGACACAGATGCTCGACGGCTATCGAGACATCGACGTCGGTGTGGTCTTTGCCGTCAGACGGACGGTGCCAGGCCTTGTCGTGAAGACCGCAGGCTATGATGTAGACCGGAGCCGACTTGATCCAGTCGCGCTGATAGCTTCTGACCACAGCCTCGCGCTCGTCATCGCTGTCGGCGATAACAAAGAGCCACGGCTGGCGGTTGCATGCCGAGGGAGCCAGGCGTGTGACATCGAGTATGGCCATCAGTACATCCTCAGGCACGGGAGTGGCTGCATATGAGCGGCAGGAATACCGCTGCTGAGCCAGGGCGTATAGTTCGGGATATGAATTCATCGTTGTATAAACTGCCAATTACTAATTTCTAATTGCTAATTACTAATTGACCTCAGATTTGTTCTTTTATTTCGTAGCGGTTGCGTGAGGGAGAGTTGCGCACGATGAGCTCGCCTATAAAACCGGTGAGGAAGAGCATAGTGCCGAGCAGCATCATGGTGAGCGAGAGATAAAAGTAGGGCGAGTCGGTGACCAGACGGTAGGGATTGCCGTGATACATGTCCCACAGCTTGCCGAAGCCGACTACCATGACGGCTATGAAGCCGACGATAAACATCAGCGAGCCAAGCAGTCCGAAGAAATGCATCGGCTTGGCTCCGAATTTGCCCGTAAACCACAGCGTGGCCAGGTCGAGATAGCCGTTGACAAAACGGTCGAGGCCAAACTTTGTCGAGCCATACTTCCTCGCCCTGTGCTGCACCACCTTCTCGCCTATGCGGTCAAAGCCGGCGTTTTTGGCAAGATAAGGTATGTAGCGGTGCATGTCGCCATACACTTCGATGTGCTTGACCACCTCGAGACGATAGGCCTTGAGGCCGCAGTTGAAGTCGTGCAGATTGTGGATGCCGCTCACCTTGCGTGCCGTGGCGTTGAAGAGCTTGGTGGGAATAGTCTTTGACAGCGGGTCGTAACGTTTCTTTTTCCATCCCGACACCAGGTCATAGCCATCGCGGAGTATCATGCGGTAAAGCTCGGGTATCTCGTCGGGCGAGTCCTGAAGGTCGGCGTCCATGGTGATGACCACATCGCCCGCCGCGAGGCCGAAACCGGTGTTGAGGGCGGGCGACTTGCCGTAATTGCGTCTGAACGACACTCCGCGCAGGGCCGGATTGGCCGCCGCCAGGTCGCGTATCACGCGCCAGGAGTCGTCGGTCGAACCGTCATCGACGAGTATCACCTCATAGCTGAAGTCGTGCTCCTTCATCACACGGTCTATCCAGGCCGTGAGCTCGGGTAGAGACTCGGCTTCGTTGTAGAGGGGCACTATGACTGATATATCCATTTGTTTTCTAATGGCCTTTATAACTTTTTTTATACTCTATGCTTTCTGTGAAGGGCAAATATGCCGCTGAGAGTCATCGACAGAAGAGAGCCTGTGACGATGGCAAGCATTATCATCTCGGTCACGATGTCGATAGGGGCGGGGATGAAGCGCGCCTCGAGCATCCTGGCGGCGACATCGGCGGCAAAATCCACCTGTGTGCCGGGCATCGAGTCCTTGAGCGCGGCCACGGCTGTGAGCTGCTCGACCACAAAGCCGGGATGAATCCATTTCATGTACACCACCAGCGCGGTGCCGGCGATGAGCATGCCGCAGAAAAATATCATCACTCCCTGCATCCACAGCATCGCAAATGTGCCCGAAGGGCCGAGGCTGCGGTGATAGGAGCGCATGAACCGATATATCACCACAGGCACGCTCACCATCATGACGAGGGCGAGCAGCGACAGCGGTGCGAAACTTCCCGCGAATATCGACGCGAAAAACATCACAGTCAGGTATATGCCGAAAAGAAATCCGTCGTCGGCTCCACGACGGTAAGGAGACTTAATCATACCTGCAAAATTACGCATTTTTTTTTGATACACAATGGCCTCGCCCCGACAATGAATGTCGCGCCCCGCAGGGCTGGCTCCTCTCTCTCGGGCTCTCTGCCGGCATGCGCGGTGTGGTCGGACGATATGTAGGCTTACTGCAAATTCTTTTAACATAAATAAGCATTTAGTAACGGTTGTGATTGGTCAAAAGGTCGAATAATTGGGCCTTTTGGTATTTATACTTGAAAAATGTTGATACATTTTTCCAAAGTCGGAGATTTTCGTTGTACCTTTGCGTGAATTTTTGGCTCAAAACCAAAAAAGAGGGATAACCACAGCGTCAAAAACAATATAAAAACATAGGTATAATAAACAAAGACGAAAACGAAACAATGAAACCAATCTCGTCAATCAAACTGAGCAGTATGGCCGCGCTTGTCGCCACTGCCGCACTCGCCTCCTGCTCGGGCAACCAGGGCCAGCAGATGCAGATGCCCGCCCCGTCGATCGCCACCGTGACTCTCTCGCCCGAGAGTGCGGACCTCCAGTCGACCTTCCCCGCCACCATCAAGGGTAAGACCGACATCGACATCCGTCCGCAGGTGACAGGATTCATCACTAAAGTACATGTTGACGAGGGTCAGCGTGTGCGCAAGGGTCAGGTGCTTTTCACGCTTGACCAGGTGCAGTTCCAGGCTGCCGTTGACCAGGCCAAGGCTTCGCTCAACTCGGCCCAGACTGCCGTAAACACAGCCAAGATGACTGCCGACTCAAAGAAAGCTCTTCTTGACAAGAACATCATCTCGCAGTATGAGTATCAGTTGGCCGAAAACTCGCTCCAGCAGGCCAACGCTCAGCTCGCTACCGCCAAGGCTGCTCTCGTGAACGCTCAGAAAAATCTCGCCTACACCACCGTGACTTCTCCCAGCGACGGCGTGGTGGGTCAGATCCCCAACCGTGAAGGCTCGCTCGCAAGCCCCTCGTCGGCCCAGCCGCTTACCACTGTGAGCGACAACTCTCAGGTATATGCCTACTTCTCGCTTACCGAAAAAGACCTTCTCAACATGACCGGCTCGGGCAAGTCGCTCGACGCTGCCATCAAGGCTATGCCCGCCGTGAAGCTCAAGCTCAGCGACGGCTCTACCTATCCCCTTGAGGGCAAGGTGGCCACTGTGTCGGGTGTCATTGACAACAACACCGGTTCTTCGAGCGTACGTGCCCTCTTTGCCAACCCCGAGGGTGTGCTCCGCAGCGGTTCGACAGGTCAGATTATTATCCCCGATCTTCAGGAAAACGTTATCGTCATCCCCCAGAAGGCTACATTCGAGCTTCAGGACAAGCGTTTCGCTTATGTCGTAAACGATTCCAATAAAGTAGTGGCTACCCCCATCGTCATCGAGACCGTCAATGACGGCAAGAACTTTGTGGTAAGTTCGGGCCTCAAGGCCGGCGACCGCATCGCTGTCGAGGGTGTGGGCACCAAGCTCAGCGACGGCATGGTCATCAATCCCGTCGATGCTGCCGCAGCAGCCGCAGCCCAGGCTCAGCAGGCTCCGCAGCAGTAATCCTCCGCTCGGGTTAACAATTCACAGAGTATATTCAAAAGTATAGAGTTTTCGAAGGTGGCGTGCCGGCTACGTCCCGCCATCCGCAATAACTTACTGTAGAAACAATGAAATTAGATACCTTTATTAACAGGCCGGTGCTGTCGACGGTGATTTCGATATTCATCGTGCTGCTGGGTCTGATCGGCCTTTTCTCGCTGCCTATCACCCAGTTTCCTGACATCGCGCCGCCTACCATCCGTGTGTCAACCACCTACACGGGTGCCAATGCCCAGGCTGTGCTCAACTCGGTGATTGCTCCTCTCGAGGAAGCTATCAACGGTGCCGAGGGCATGACATATATGGAGTCGACCGCCACCAACACCGGCTCGGCCGACATCACCGTATATTTCGAGCAGGGCTTTAATCCCGACATGGCTGCCGTCGACGTGCAAAACCGTGTCGCCAAGGCTCAGAACCTTCTCCCCTCCGAGGTGACCCAGGTGGGTGTGCTCACTCAGAAGCGTCAGTCGTCAATGCTCATGATGGTGGCTCTCTATGACCCTTCGGGCCGCTACTCGAGCGAGTTTATCGACAACTATGCCAAAATCAACATGATTCCGCAGCTTCAGCGTGTAAGCGGTGTGGGTGACGTCATGTCGTTTGGTGCTGACTATTCGATGCGTATCTGGCTCAAGCCCGAGGTGCTTGCCCAGTATGGCCTGATGCCTACCGACATCAGCTATGCTCTGTCGGAGCAGAACATCGAGGCTGCTCCCGGTGCCTTCGGCGAGCAGGGTGACCAGTCGTTCCAGTACACCATGAAGTATCGCGGACGTCTCTCCACCCCCGAGCAGTTTGAAAATATTGTCGTTGCCGCCAAGCCTACCGGCGAGGTGCTCCGTCTGGGCGACGTTGCCACAGTCGAGCTCGGCCGTGTGACCTACGGATTCTCCAACGCTCTCAACGGCTATCCCTCTACCGGCTGTATCGTGTTCCAGACTGCCGGCTCCAACGCCACACAGATCATCGATGACTGTCTCAAGGTGGTCGAGAATATGAAAAAGGAACTTCCCGCCGGCCTCGAAATAGCTGTGCCGATGAACAACAACGACTTCCTTGACGCCTCTATCCACGAGGTTATCAAGACTCTCATCGAGGCGTTCATACTTGTGTTCTTCGTAGTTTACGTGTTCCTTCAGGATATCCGCTCCACCATCATTCCCGCCATCGCCATCCCTGTGGCTCTTGTGGGCACATTCTTCTTCATGAACCTCATCGGGTTCTCCATCAACCTTATCACCCTCTCGGCTCTGGTGCTTGCGATTGCGATTGTGGTCGACGACGCCATAGTCGTGGTCGAGGCCGTGCACGCCAAGCTCGATGTGGGCTACAAGAGCGCGCGCAAGGCCTCTATCGACGCTATGAGCGAGATCGGCGGAGCCATCATCTCGATTACGCTTGTCATGATGCTCGTGTTTATCCCCGTGTCGTTCATGAGCGGCACCACGGGTGTGTTCTATCGCCAGTTCGGTCTGACCATGGCCATCGCCATCGGTATCTCGGCCCTCAACGCGTTGACGCTCTCGCCCGCACTCTGCGCCGTGTTCCTCAAGGGACATGACGATTCGACTCTCAAGGAGCGCATGGGCACAGCCTATAAGGCGGCCGGCGAGGCTGTCGTGGGCCAGACCAAGCGTCGCTTCACTCTCGACCTTCCCCCGCTCATCACCTTTGCCTTCCTCGTGGCCACCATTACATTCATGGTGCTCGGATGGTATAATATTCACAAGCCTCTCCAGTTGGCAATTGCAGCCGTGTGTGCCATCGTCACAGTGCTCGGCATCTTCGGCAAGCGTTTCCACCGAGGCTTCGAGATCGGTTTCGGCCGCATCCTCAAGGTGTATGACAAGTGCACCACCTTCTTCATCAATCACAAGATTACCTCATTTGGCATCGTGGCCGCTGCCGTGGCTGTGCTCGTGTGGCTCATGAGCATCACCACCTCGACCCTTGTGCCCAACGAGGACACCGGCACGCTCTTCTGTATGATTGACATGCCCCCGGGCACATCGCAGGAGCGCACAGAGAAGGTGATGGACCAGGTTGACCAGATTCTTGCCACTGTTCCCGAGATTGAGTATCGCAACAAGATTGTGGGCTACTCCTTCATGGCCGGACAGGGTGCCACATACGGTACATTTATTATCAAGCTCAAAAACTGGGAAGACCGCAAGCGGGCCGACCAGACCTCCGATGCCATCCTCGGCAAGCTCTATGCCATGACTGGAGCGGCCATCAAGGACGGACGTGTGGTGATGTTCGCACCCCCTATGATTTCGGGTTACTCGCTCACCAACGGTTTCGAACTCAAGATGCAGGATAAGACCGGCGGCAGCGTCGATGATTTCTTTGCCGTGGTTCAGGGATTCCTCGCACAGCTCAACGCCCAGCCCGAGGTACAGGTGGCCATGACAACGTTCAACCCCTCCTTCCCTCAGTACATGATTGACATCGATGCCGCCAAAGCCAAGCAGGCCGGCATCTCGCCCCGCGACATTCTCACCACCCTCCAGGGTTACTACGGCGGTATGTACGTCTCCAACTTCAACCGCTTCGGTAAGATCTACCGTGTCATGATGCAGGCTTCTCCCGAGGCTCGTATCAATCCCGAGACTCTCTCGGCCATAAAGATACGCAATGGCGCGGAGATGGCTTCGGTGAGCAACTATGTGACACTGACCAAGGTCTACGGCCCTGACCTTCTCAACCGATTCAACATGTTCCAGTCCATCTCGGTTACCGGTCAGCCCGCTCCGGGCTACACCTCGGGCGACTGTCTTGCGGCTGTCGAGCGTGTCGCCGCCGAGACTCTTCCCCCGGGCTTCGGCTATGAATACTCGGGTATGACCCGCGAGGAGGCAGCTTCGGGTGCCGGCAGCACTACCGCCATCATCTTCGGTCTCTGTCTGCTCTTCGTATACCTGCTCCTCTCGGCCCAGTATGAGAGCTACATTCTGCCCTTCGCGGTAATCTTCTCGATTCCGTTCGGTCTCATGGGCACATTCATCTTCGCTCAGATATTCGGCATATCCAACAATATCTATCTCCAGATCGCGCTCATCATGCTCATCGGTCTCTTGGCCAAGAACGCCATCCTTATCGTGGAGTTTGCCGTCGAGCGTCGCCGCACCGGCATGTCGGTGGTCAACGCTGCCATCCAGGGTGCCTCCGCCCGTCTGCGACCCATTCTCATGACCTCGCTGGCCATGATTATCGGTCTTCTGCCTATGATGTTCGCCACCGGTGCGGGTGCCAACGGTAACCGTGCCCTCGGCACAGGCTCAATCGGCGGTATGCTCATCGGTATGGTGCTTCAGGTGTTCATCGTGCCTGCCCTCTTCGTGATATTCCAGAAGATTCAGGAACGCTTCACCCCGCTCAAGTGGGAGGATACCGACAACGAAGGCATCGAGAACGAAATCGAGCAGTATTCAGCTAAATAATCGTAGTCTACAGTCTTGGATGTCGTAAAAGCCGGGTGCACACCCGTCGCCCCGGCTTTTACGGCCCTTCCCGACAAGTCAATCATCTGACAATATGAAAATCAAAAACATATCACTCCTTCTGGCCGCCTCACTGAGCATGGGCGCGCTCAGCGGCTGCGGGATATACTCCACTTACAGCCCCGAGAAGGTCAACAGTGCTGTCGTCAACGAGTATGCACAGGCTCTCGAGCAGACACCTGAGGCCGATGCCCTCGGCAATCTCGACTGGCACAAGGTGTTTACCGACCCTATGCTCACCGACCTCATCGAGCGCGCGCTGGCCAATAATAAAGACCTGCGCAACGCCAAGCTCAATGTCGATATCGCCCACGCCCAGCTCAAGGGTGCGCGTCTGAGCTATCTTCCCTCGGTGGCCTTCGCTCCCAGTGCCAACCGCTCGTTCATGATGAGCCGGTGGAGCGACTGGAGCTACCAGCTCCCCCTCGCTGTCAACTGGGAGATTGACATCTTCGGCAAGCTGCGCAATGCGCGCCGCACTGCCGAGAGTGCCGAGCTTCAGGCCAAGGCCTACGAGCAGGCTACACGCTCGCAGATTATAGCCGGCGTGGCCCAATGTTACTACACCATCGCCGCCCTTCAGAGCCAGCTCGAGCTTTCGCGAGAGACTGCCGAGCTCTGGAAGCAGAGTGTGCAGTTGATGCGCGATCTCAAGGAAGCCGGACGTCTCAGAGAGAACGCCGTTGTGCAGAGCGAGGCCCAGTATTACAGCATCGAGTCGTCGATTGCCGACATCGAGATGTCGCTCCACGAGGCCAACAACACTCTCTCGCTCCTGCTCAACACGATGCCCCAGAAGTGGACAATCCCCGCAAGTGCCAATCTCTCTATGCCCGCCATCGCGCGCACTTCGGTGCCCATGTGCGAACTGGCTGCCCGTCCCGACGTGCGTGCTTCCGAGATGGCTCTCGCCACAGCCTACTACACCACAGCCTCGGCCCGCGCCGCTTTCTATCCCTCGCTTGCCATCACGGCCAACGGCGGATTCACCAACCTTCTCGGCTCCATCATCAGCAATCCCGCCGAGTGGTTTGTGCAGCTTGGCGGACAGCTTACGGCTCCACTCTTCTCGCGCGGTCAGAACATCGCCCGTCTCGAGGCTGCCAAGGCCCAGCAGAAGCAGGCTCTCAACAACTTTGAATACACCATCATGAGCGCGGCCGCCGACGTCAGCGATGCTCTCACCACCTATGAGAAGTGCAAGGAGAAGCAGGAGTGGCTCGCCCTCCAGGTCGAAGATATGTCCAAGGCCGTCGACATCACCAACGAGCTCCTGCTCTTTGACGGTTCCACCACCTATCTCGAGGTGCTCACTGCCCAGCAGAATCTCCTCGGCGCGCAGACCTCGCAGATTACCACCAATCTCGCCGCCTCACGCGCCCTCATCAACCTCTATCAGAATCTCGGCGGCGGCCGTTGATTCTTTGCAGTAACTCCTTAAACCATAAGAGACATGATTAGCGACAAAGCTCACATCGACCCGTCGGCCAAAATTGGCGACAACGTCACCATCCATCCGTTTGCCTACATCGACAAGGACGTGGAGATAGGCGACGGCTGCGTGATTATGCCATTTGCAAGCATCATCCGCGGCACCCGCATGGGTAAAAACTGCAAAGTATATCAGGGCGCGATTGTAGGTGCCGACCCCCAGGATTTCCGCTGGAAGGGTGGCTTCACCTACTGCTACATCGGTGACAACGTAGTGATACGTGAAAACGTAATCATCAACCGCGGCATCGAGACCGAGGGCGGCACACGCATCGGTTCCGGCTCTTCGCTCATGGCCAACTCTCACGTCGGCCACGACTCGCACATACAGGACGGTGTGGTCATCGGCAACAACGTCTCGATAGCCGGCGACGTGGAGATCGGACGCAACACCATCCTCTCTTCGAGTGTTGTGGTCCACGAGAACTCCAAGGTTGGCGAATGGGTGCTCATCAAGGGCGGATGCCGCATTACAGGCAACGTGCCCCCCTTCTGCATCATGGCCCACAATCCCACAAGCTACTTTGGTGTCAACGCCTATCTGCTGCGCAAGCACGGAGGTCTCACCGAGGAGCGTGTCGACGACATTGCCAAATGTTACCGTCACCTCTATCAGACCGGTACATCGGTATTCAACGCCCTCAAGCGCATCGAAGCCGACGTTGACGAGTCGCCCGAGCGTACCAAGATACTCGAGTTCATCCAGGACTGCAACCTCAAGATTGTCGCCGTCCCCAAAGACCTCGAATAATCCCGTGACATAAAGCCTGCACAGGCCCGTTTGAAATAACAGACAGGAGCACAGGAGTGAATTAACCCCCACTCGCCGTGCTCCTGTCTGTTATTTATATTGTAATAAAAAACCTCCTGTACTCCTGTCTCAAGATATAAAGACTTATGTTTCTTCTGTCCTTATGAAACTTTTGTATCTCCCCGGGGTGATGCGCATATTGCCACGTAAAAGTCTTGAATTTTAGACAACGGATGTTAAAGCCCTGTTTTATGCGTGATTGAAATGGCTTATTTTTGCCGGATACTAAATTTCGCGAATATTCATCACATAAACCACGCATAAAACAATGAAGAAATCATCAGTTCTACTCTCGGCGGCACTCATGATGCTGTCGTCGTTCAGCATTCAGGCACAGGAGACGCGCAGACTTATCGAGCCCGAGCGCGCAGAGTTCAATCCCCATTGGTCGCTACAGCTTCAGGCCGGTGCCGGCTATACCATCGGCGAGGCCAACAAGACCAAGGATCTCATCTCGCCCGCAGCCGCCATCAATGCAGGCTACTCCTTCTCCCCGGCATTCACCCTGCGTTTCGGCGCGAGCGGATGGCAGGGACGCGGAGCTTGGGTGTCACCCTATGCCACCTATAAATACAACTATATTCAGGGCAATGTCGATGCAGTGCTTTCGCTGACCAACCTCATCTGCGGATTCAATCCCGGCCGCACACTCGACCTCTACGGTTTTCTTGGCGTAGGCCTCAACGGAGCTTTCAATAACGACGAAGCCGTGGCTTTGGCCAATGCCGGTGCCGGATTTGAGAAACTGTGGCACGGCCATCGTCTGAGCGTGGCTCCCCGCGCCGGCCTCGGGCTCAACGTTTGGGTAAGCCCCCGTGTGGCAATCAACGTCGAGGCTAACGCCAACATGCTCTCTGACCATTTCAACTCCAAGCGCGGCAGCAGCTTCGACTGGCAATACTACGGCCTCGTAGGTGTCACCATCCGTCTCGGCTCCAACACACGCGTGATTCCCGCTGTCTATGAGGACATCCCTGCGCCTGCTCCCGCCCCTGCACCTGCTCCCGAACCCGCTCCCGTGGTCACTCCTGAGCCCGCACCTGTTGAAGTGAAGAAAGCCGAACCGATGAAGATTGACGTCTTCTTTGTCATCAATTCATCGCGTGTGCGTGGAGAGGAGATGGCCAAGGTCGATGAGCTTGTCAGCTACATGAAAGCCAATCCCGCAGCCAAGGTGGTTGTCACCGGCTATGCCGACAAAGGCACAGGCACCGCTGCTTACAACATGAAGATTTCACGCATGCGCGCCGAATCCGTAGCCGACGCACTCCGTGCAGCCGGCATATCGGCCGATCGCATCTCGGTCGATGCCAAGGGCGACACCGAGCAGCCGTTTGATGTAAACAACCGCAACCGCGTGGCCATAGCCATCGCCGGCGAGTAAATACATGCAGGGGACCCTCTGTCCCTTCCCGTTAAAGACAGGAGCACAGGAGTGAATCAATCCACTCGCTGTGCTCCTGTCTTTTATTTATAATGTAATGAAAAAATACTCCTGCACTCCTGTCGATATAAAGACTTATGTTTCTTCTGTCCTTATGAAACTTTTGTATCATCATAAACTTTTGTATCTTTCAGAGAATTTTACGAACTTTACACCCCCTACATCAATTCTAAAACCATATGGACAAGAATAATCATATCGATACACCCGCCACTCCTGTCAAAGTGCTGTTTGTCTGCCTCGGCAACATCTGTCGCTCTCCGGCCGCCGAGGGTGTCATGCGCCGTATTGTCGGTGAAGCCGGTGAAGACTCACGTTGGGTCATTGACTCGGCCGGTACGGGCCGTTACCACATCGGCGAGCTCCCCGACCACCGTATGCGCATCCATGCCCGGCGTCGCGGACTTGAGCTTACCCACCACTGCCGTCAGGTCACTGAAGAGGATTTCGAGCGGTTTGACCTCATAATCGGCATGGATGCCTCCAATATTGCCAATCTGCGCCGTATAGCCCCGTCGCCCGAGGCCGAGACCAAAATCCACGCCATGGCCGAATATTTTTCTCCCTCCGCGCGTTATGACTATGTGCCCGACCCCTATTATGAAGGGGCCGAAGGCTTTGAACTGGTGCTCGATTTACTCGAGGACGGGTGTGAAAATCTTTTCAGAACATATAAAATCTAAACGATTATGAAGGAGTTTAACGTCTGTGTGCCTGTGATTGAGATGAGTTTTGACGAACTTGACGCCATCGACCGCCGCCTTGTCGACGAGGCCCGCGAGGCCACAGGCCGGGCCTACGCGCCTTACAGTAGGTTTCACGTCGGAGCGGCCATACTTCTCGACAACGGCGAGGTAGTGACCGGAGCCAATCAGGAAAACGCCGCCTTCCCCTCGGGCACCTGCGCCGAGCGCACCACCTGCTATTACGCACATGCCCGTTGGCCCGAAGCCCGTTTCGAGGCCATAGCTGTGGCCGCGCGTGGCACCGACGGCGAGTTTGTGGCCGACCCCGTGGCTCCCTGCGGCGCATGCCGCCAGGCATTGCTTGAATATGAGACGCTTGCCGGCCACGATGTGCGTGTGCTCCTTGTCGGCCGCGACAAGGTCTACATTCTCCCCTCCGTACGCTCCACACTTCCGCTCGCTTTCTCGGAATTTTAGTTTTTTTATTAAATTTTGCTATTCTTCCGGTGGATAGTTTGATATAATGTAAAAAATAGACTATCTTTGCATATTAAACATATAGATATATTTTCCATACGGCCCATTGGCCGAGCAAAGACCTTAAAACACCGATGAGGGTAAAGATACACCGTGAAGGTACCAACATACTTGTAGTGCTCATGCTGATACTGGTAATAGTCAATCTGTCGGCATGGATGTTTATACGTCCTGAGGCGATTCCTATGACATTCTCGGGCATATCGGCTGTGTTGTATCTTCTTGTGGTCAACTTTTTCCGTTCCCCGCGCCGCACTTTCAAGGGCAACAGGGAAAATGTGGTGGTTTCCTCTGTCGACGGCACTGTCGTGGCTCTTGAGGAGGTCTTTGAGCCCGAGGTGCTGCGCCGCAAGGTGAGAATGCTCTCGGTGTTCATGTCGGTGTTTAACGTGCATGCCAACTGGTTTCCGACCGACGGCGAGGTCCTGATGGTCAAGCACCATTCCGGCCGCTTCCTGAGTGCCTATCTGCCCAAGGCGAGCATCGAAAACGAGCGTTCCACTGTGCTCATACGCGCAGCCAACGGCCAGGAAATACTCATGCGTCAGATTGCCGGTGCGGTGGCCCGGCGCATCGTCACCTACGCGCGCCCCGGCGAGCCGTCCAACATCGAAGACCACATGGGCTTCATCAAATTCGGCTCCAGAGTCGACATATATCTCCCGCTTGACGCCGAGATATTCGTAAAAATCGGTGACAAGACCACCGGCGGCATCACCGAGGTGGCTCACCTAAAGAAACAGCAAAAGTGAAAAGCATAAAGACTTATATTCCCAACACCATCACCTGCCTCAATCTGCTGTGCGGAAGCCTGGCGATCGTTCTTGCCTTTCACGACGGCATGACCTTCGGTCCGCTCGTCGCGCGTCAGTGGGCTTGGGTGCTCATCGGAGCCGCCGCGGTGTTTGATTTCTGCGACGGACTCTCGGCCCGCGCGCTCGGAGCATATTCGTCTATGGGCAAGGAGCTCGACTCGCTCAGCGACCTTGTCAGCTTCGGACTCGCTCCCGCTTTTTTGGTAATGAATGCCTATGTGGCTGCCGGTGCCTCGATGTGGCTCAGCCTCGTAGGCCTGATGATAGGCTTGTGTGGCGCGTTGCGTCTGGCCAAATTCAATGTTGACACCCGTCAGACCACATCGTTTATCGGACTCCCCATTCCCGCCAATGCCATATTCTGGGTCGGAGTCCTCGGCTGGATTGAATCGCACGGCTGGCCCGGCGACATAGTAATGACCGTCATCGTAGTGGTGTTTTCGCTGCTCATGGTCAGCGAGCTCAAGATGTTCTCGCTCAAGGTCAAGAGCCTCGGCTTCAAAAGCAATGTACGCCGTTACACCGTCCTGCTTGCAGGCATACTCTTTGTAGTCACCGAAGGCGTGGCCGGTCTGGCATGGACCATCGTGCTCTACATCCTCATCTCGCTTCTCGGCAGGAAGAATTTCGACGAATAGGGTGGGGAGTTAGAGTATAGAGGCGCAGGATGGGAAGCCTCGGATGGCATTATTCTCTCTTATTATTTATTTGTATATTATGTTTACAGCGATTATAACTATTTTTGTTGTCTATTTCCTGTGGCTTGTAGCGAAGCCATGGCTTGCCCGCTATATGCGAAGGAAGATGCAGCAGAAAGTCAATGATATGTTCCGTCAGACCTTTGGCGGAGCACAGGCCCAGGGTTTTCCCTTTGACGCGCAGAGCGAGCCTCGTCAGCAGCAGTCGCGTCAGCGTCAGGAACCCCCGCGAGGCCCAAGACGCAAGATTTTCAGCCGTGACGAAGGCGAGTATATCGAGTTTGAGGAAGTTACGGTCCGTACCGGCGACCCCGCATCCTCTCAGGCCTCTGCCACCGACAAGCGTGCCTATACTCCCCGCGAGCCCCAGATTTCCGACGCCGAATGGGAAGAGGTATAGAGTTTAGGAGTTAAAAGGTTAAAGTTTATGGAATAGCCCGGATTGCATCAAGCAGCCGCAAAGCTATTCCCTAAACTTTAACCTTTTAACTTCTAAACTCTTAATTATTTCATTGACTGCATTTCCACGAGTCTTGTGTAATA
Source organism: Duncaniella muricolitica (assembly GCF_910574735.1). Classification (NCBI taxonomy): domain Bacteria; kingdom Pseudomonadati; phylum Bacteroidota; class Bacteroidia; order Bacteroidales; family Muribaculaceae; genus Duncaniella; species Duncaniella muricolitica. Next base: position 20,454 of record NZ_CAJTCF010000016.1, read on the forward strand.
TCCGTCGAGAGCCAGAAGCTCGGCATGCGTGCCGTGCTCAACGATTTCGCCCTCATGCATTACACATATCTGCGAAGCATTCTTGATAGTAGAGAGTCGGTGTGCGATAACCAGAGTCGTGCGGTTCTTCATGAGACGTTCCAGAGCCTGCTGTACGAGCTTTTCGCTCTCGCTGTCGAGAGCCGAAGTCGCCTCATCGAGAATGAGTATCGGCGGATTTTTGAGTATGGCGCGGGCAATGGAGAGACGCTGACGCTGTCCGCCCGACAGGCGGCAGCCGCGGTCACCGATACAGGTATTGTAGCCATCCTCAGTCGCGGTTATGAAGTCATGCGCATTGGCTATCTTGGCAGCCTCGACCACCTGTTCCATTGTCGCGTTCTTCACGCCGAAAGCGATGTTGTTGAATATTGTGTCGTTAAACAATATAGCCTCCTGATTCACATTGCCCATCATGCCGCGCAGGTCATGCACCCGCAGCGAACGTATGTCATGGCCGTCCACCGTGATAGACCCCCCGTCTATGTCATAGAATCGGGGCAACAGGTCGGCGAGGGTCGATTTGCCGCTTCCGCTCTGTCCCACAAGAGCCACCGTCTCGCCCGGACGTATGGTCAGGTTGACACCCCTGACCACGGGTACCGACGGATTGTAGCCAAATGTCACGTCGCGATATTTGATTTCACCCTTCAGCTCGCTTATTACTTCCGGTTTGGCTGGGTCCTGGATGGGATTTGTGGCACTTAGTATGGCATCCACGCGCTCCATCGACGCCAGACCGCGCTGGATGCTGTACATTGCTTTAGTGAGGTCTTTGGCCGGATTGATGATGGAGTAGAACATCACCATATAATAGATAAACGATGCCGCATTCATTCCCGAAGTGCCACGGAGTATAAGGGTGCCGCCGAACACGAGCACTATGGCTATGGTTATCGTGCCGAGAAACTCGCTCATGGGGTGGGCGAGCGACTGTCTGCGCTGCACGGCGCGGGAGATGCGGAAAAACTCTTGATTGCCGTCATGGAAGCGTGCCTTCACCTTATCCTCGGCATTGAAAGCCTTGATGATGCGGAGGCCGCCGAGCGTCTCTTCGATATTGCTCATGAGCACGCCCCACTGGCTCTGAGCTTCAAATGACGCGCGTTTCAGGCGTTTGCCTATGCGTCCCATCACCGAGCCGGCTATGGGCAGGAGCAACAGCACGAAGATGGTGAGCTGCCATGAGAGGAAAAGCATCATGCCCAGACACACGATGATCATGATGGGGTCTTTGAAGAGCATGTCGAGTGTCGACATGATTGAGTTCTCTATCTCGGCCACGTCACCCGTCATGCGTGCCATGACGTCGCCTTTGCGCTCGTTGGTGAAATATCCTATGGGGAGCTGCACTATTTTGTCATACACATAGTTGCGTATGTCGCGCACTATGCCTGCTCGCATCGGGATGATGAAAAAGCTGCTCAGATAAGTGGCTCCTGTCTTGAGCATGGTCATGAACACCAGGAGCCCGGCCATCGCGGCGAGCGTGCCTATAGGGCCCCAGTCCGAGATGCACTCCTGCGTGTAATAGTAGAAGTTATTGATTACCACATCCTTGAACGAGCCGTCGCCCCATGCCATGAAGTGATAGCTGGCTTCGCGTATCTTGAATAATATCTCCAGGATGGGGATGATGATAGCAAAGGAGAATAGGGTGAGAAAGGCTGCGAGAAAGTTGCAGAAAATATTTAATATCAGATATTTTCTATATGGCGGGACAAATCGTCTGAATAGTGACCAGAGTTCTTTCATGCTTCGGTGGTTGGTTGTGGGGCTGATTGGTGAGGCCTGAGGCCGCGTTTTGACGGTGCGGTGCCGACCGCGGGAGTGGGTTGCGAGTGGTATATACACTTTAAGCCTACGCCGATGCGCGTGAGTTCACGACGCGTCAGTGCAGGCCATATGGTGTGTCGCCCGATAATGGGGGGGGAGGCTGATTACTCGGCGGGCTCTGCGGGAGTCTCGGGAGCCTGGGGTGCTTCAGCGGCGGGAGCTTCGGGTGCTGCGGGAGCTGCCTCGGGTGCCGGTGTGTTGAAGTTGCCGGGAACGGTCTGCTCGGTAGCTACGGGGGCTGTCACGCGCGAGTTGCCTACGATGGCTTTGGGCATGCAGAAAGTCGAGAGTACTGCGAGGACGCAGATGGCTCCGGCCAGACCCCATGTGAGTTTCTCGATGAAGCTGTTGGTGCGGCGTACGCCCATTATCTGGTTGGAGCCTGCGAATGTCGATGAGAGGCCTCCGCCCTTGGACTTCTGCACGAGCACTACACAGATGAGCAATACGGCGCAGATGAGCGTCAGGATAATCAGTACAATGTACATAGTTATATAGGTGATTTTTAGTTATTTGCTATTGTTGGCACTGTCGCGGTTGAGGATGAGTTTGCGCAGAAAACGCAATTGGTCTGCAAAGTAAGCACTTTTTTTTGGATTATTCAAACTTAGAGTGTGAATAATTTCAAATGCTTTGTCATATCGTTTCTGCCTGATATATATTTTTGCCAGACTTTCGCTGAGCGATGTGTCGTGCACCGGAGCCGGAGCCGGGGTGGGCGCGGTTGCCGCGGGAGGGGTGGCGGCTTCGGTCGCCTCGGTTTGGGGCTCGCGCTCTTCCTCTTGGGTGGAGGGGGCTGTCGGCAGGAGGTCTGACTCGTCATCCTTGTGCTTGAGTATAAACGAGTTGATTAACGCGTCCTGCGAGTTGTCGGCCGGGTCGGCGGGGGCTTCGGGCAGATCTTGCTCCTGCTCGCGGGCGAGCAGGGTTGAGTAGTCGGGGGTGGGGTTGAATATCAGACGCTCCAGCAGGGCCTCCTCACGCGGGTCGGTGTGGCCGTATGTCTCCAGAAACTTTGTGATGGCGTCGTTGGTGGTCACGCCTGTTGATGCCGCTGGATAGAATTGTGCCCAGTCCTCATATGCCACATCGGCAAGCATAAACATTGCCTGCGGGTCGGGCGAGTTGAGGGCTATGATATTCATCAGTTTTTGGCGCAGCGGCTCCGAAATCTCTTGGCTCCGGTGGCGCAGGGCAAGCACGGCCGGGAGTACAAAGAATGGGTATTCCCTCGTCAGAGTCTCCACATCGTCAATGGCCGGCCCCGCTGAGGGGTCGGTAAGCGTTGCGAGTACTCGAGTCAGGGCTTCATTCATGGCGTATAAGTGTGTGGGAGGGAGATTTTTACCAGTTGCCGAGAGTGGCGTTGAATATCAGGTCTACAAGTTCTTTGGATATTTCGTTACAGAGCTGGTCTTGCACGTCGGTGAGCATTTCGCTCGAGTCAAAGTCGCGATACGCGCTGAATGTCTGGTCTACGTCGTTGCTTTCCTGGCGTGTGTCGGTATACTTCACGCGCACCGTGATGGTGAGACGGGTCTTGGATGCATAGGCATTCTCCGTCACGGCCTGGGGTGAGAGCGAGTAACCGGTGATTTCGCCTTCGAGTTGCAGGTCGCCCCCCGAGTCTACTGTCGACAGGCGCGTATTGCGAGTTATATAATCCAGAAGCTCGTTTTCAAACGTCTGCTGCAGTGGTGGATACACCAGTGCGGCGCGTATCGGAAACTGTGACACGTATATGGTTTTGTACACCTGATAGTCTATGGCCGCTCCGTTGAGTTTGTAGCTGATGGTACATCCGCCCATGGGTGTGAGCAGCATCAGCATCATGAGTGCGCGGAGCAGATAGGTACGTATCATAGCGGGAGGTCAGGGATTTTTCCTTGCAAAAATAAGGAAAATTATTGTAATTGTCAAAATAGTTTTGACTTGCGTTCGCGCTGTGTGCCTCTCACGGCCGCTCGGGCACTTTGCGCATGGGCATATAGCGGACTATGCAGTAGATTGAGGCGGCGAGGGTGATGGCTCCCCCGATATAGCCTATGTAGGCCATGAGCGAATGGTCGCAGACTATGCCGCCGACAAACGCTCCCGCTCCGATGCCGAGGTTGAAAATGCCTGAGTAGAAGCTCATCGGCACAGCCGAGTCGGTCGGGAAGAGCCCGACTATCTCGCTCTGGAAGGCTATGTTGTAGATGGTCATGCACAGGCCCCAGGCTATGCACAGCGCGCCAAGCAATATCGGTGATATGTGGCCGGCCGGAAGAAGCAGGGCCATCACGGTCGGAAATCCTATGCAGGCCGTGAGTATAAGGGTGCCCGAGTGGCGGTAATAATAGCGCGACATGATGTAGCTGCCGAGCAGTCCGGCCACGCCGAAGAGCGACAGTGTCAGCGTGACGGCCTCTTCGGTCATGCCGATTATCTGTATCATGAAAGGCTCGATATAGCTGTAGCCGGTGTAATGGCCTGTGACTATGACAGCCGTGATGATGTAGATTACGATGAGCGGACGGCATGTCAGCAGGCTGCGGAGCATCTGACGTCGTGACACGTCTCCGTCGGACTGGGGCAGTGTCGGAAAAATCGTCAGCAGGCCTATGATGATAAGTCCCGACAGACCTCCGAGGGCGGCGAAGGCCATGCGCCATCCGGCCACCAGTCCGAGCACACGTCCCAGCGGTAGCCCCGCTATGAGGGCTATGCCGCCTCCGGCCACGAGGGTCGAGAGGGCGGTGGCCCGCTTTTGCGGCGGGGTGACGGCTACGGCCATTGCCGGAGCTATCGACCAGAACAGCGAGTGGGCCAATGCAACACCGATACGCGAGGCCATGAGCGAGTAATAGCCGGTGGAGAGCACTGTGGCTATGTGGCTGACAAAAAAGAGCGTGACGACTCCGGTCATGAGCCTGCGATATTCCACTCGGGCAAACAGCAGCATCAGGGGCAGTGACATGAGTGCCACGACCCATGCGTAGACCGTGATGAGCAGTCCGGCGCGGGCTTCGCTTACACCAAACGACCCGGCGATGTCGCTGAGCAGTCCGATGGGTATCAGCTCGGATGTGTTGAAGGTGAATCCTGCCAGGGTGAGCAGCAGGAGCGGAAACCAGAAACTCGATTCCTTACTCATGAGTCTGGTGGGTTTGGCCGTCGGTCGGTTGTGTGGCGGCCGATTGTTCACCGCTGAGCATTCCGCAGGCGGCCTCGATGTCTTCGCCGCGCGAGGCGCGTATGGTGGCCGTGATGCCAAGCTCGTTCAGGCGGTCGCGGAAACGTTCCATGGCCTCGCGGGTGGCCGGGCGGCCTTCAAAGTCGGGTATGGCGTGGAAGCGTATCAGATTCACGCGGCAGTCCGTGCCCTTGAGTATTCGGGCCAGCATGTCGGCATGCCGCATATCGTCGTTGACACCGCGCCACATGATATATTCGGCCGAAAATCTGCGCTGGTGGGCGAAATCATAGTCGCGAAGCAGCCCGATGACGCGTGTGAGCGGAAACGCACGCTCCACCGGCATAAGGCCCTCGCGCTCGGCGGTATAGGGGGTGTGGACGCTAATGGCTATGTGCACTTTGGTCTCGTCGAGCAGACGGCGCAGTCCGTCGAGCTTGCCTATGCTCGACACGGTGATGCGCTTGGGGCTCCATGCGAGGCCCCACGGAGCGGTGAGTATCTCGATGGCACGCAACACCTCGTCCACATTGTCCATCGGTTCGCCCATGCCCATGAACACTATGTTGGTCAGCGACTCCGAGTCAGGTATGGAGAGTATCTGATTGATGATGCCGGCCGCGCTCAGGTCGCCGTGATAGCCCTGACGCCCTGTCATGCAGAATCGGCACCCCATCCTGCACCCCGCCTGGGAGGAGACGCAGAGAGTGGCGCGGTCGCGGTCGGGGATATACACGGCCTCTATGTCACGGCCCCCGGCTCCGCGTGTGAGGTAGCCTTCGGTCGAGAAGAGATACTTGACAGTGCCGTCGGTCGAGCGCGACGCAAGCCGTGGAGCGGTGCGTCCCACGGTGTAATTCTCTTCGAGGGCCGCGCGGGCCGCCTTGGGCAGCTCGGTCATCTCGGAGATGTCGGTGGCACGGCTCACGTAGAGCCGGCGTGCTATCTGCTTGGCGGCGAAAGGTCGCAGCCCTATCGAGGCGGCCACCTCCTGCAACTGGCCGAGCGTAAGACCTATGAGTGGCTTTTTGGCAGTGGTCATATGACGAAATGTGAGTCTAAACTCTTTAAACTCTCTAAACTCTTTAAACTTTCTTCTTAAAGGCCGGGTCACAGGTAAGTCCCACGCCGAGTTTTTTGAAGATTTTGTGGTCCACTTCGCCGAGCATGACGGTGGAATGCACCTGGCAGCCGTTAAGCTCGGGAAGACGCTCCAGCGCGCGGCGGCAGTTTTCATCCTGACGGCTGAGCACTGAGAGAGCCACCAGCACCTCATCGGTGTGCAGGCGGGGGTTATGACTGCGGAGATAGCTGATTTTGGTATGCTGTATCGGCTCGATAAGATCCTGCGGCAGAAGTTTGACGTTGTGGTCTATGCCGGCGAGGTGCTTGATGGCGTTGAGTATGAGAGCCGCGCTCGGGCCCAGCAGCGGCGAGGTCTTGGCCGTGATGATGGTGCCGTCGGCAAGCTCTATGGCCGAGCAGGGCACATCTTCGGCCTTGGCGCGGTCGCGGGCGGCGGCTATGGTACGGCGATAGTCGAGATTTATGCCGGCCTGATTGAACAGCAGGGCTATCTTGTTGATTTCGGCATCGTTGCTCTCGCCTAAGGCCATGCGGTTGAGGGCGGTGAAGTAACGGCGTATTATCTCGTTGCGCGAGGCGTCACAGCAGGTCTCGTCGTCATCTATACAGAAGCCGACCATGTTGACGCCCATGTCGGTGGGTGACTTGTAGGGGTTGGAGCCGTAGATTCCCTCGAAGAGTGCGTTGAGCACGGGGAATATCTCGATGTCGCGGTTATAGTTGACTGCCTTTTCACCGTAAGCGTCGAGGTGGAACGGGTCGATCATATTGACATCGTTGAGGTCGGCGGTGGCGGCCTCATAGGCTATGTTGACCGGGTGACGGAGCGAGAGATTCCACACGGGGAAGGTCTCAAATTTGGCATAGCCCGCTTCGACGCTTCTCTTGTGCTCGTTGAAAAGCTGGCTCAGACACACGGCCATCTTGCCGCTGCCGGGGCCGGGGGCTGTGACGATGACAAGGGGCTGGGTGGTCTCGATATAATCGTTGCGGCCGAAGCCCTCGTCCGAGGCTATGAGGCTGACATTGGCAGGGTAGCCGTCGATGATGTAATGTACATAGCTTTTGATGCCCATGCGCTCGAGGCGTGCGCGGAAAGCGTCGGCACTGGCCTGGCCGTTGTAGTGGGTGATGACGATGGAGTTGACCGTAAAGCCGCGCTTCTGAAACTCGCTGCGCAGTCGGAGGGCGTCCATGTCGTAGGTGATGCCGAGGTCCTGACGCACCTTGTTCTTCTCGATGTCGACCGCGCTGATGACGATTACGATTTCCGCATGGTCGGCCAGTTGGCTGAGCATGCGCAACTTGCTGTCGGGCTGAAAACCGGGGAGCACACGGCTTGCGTGATGGTCGTCAAAAAGCTTCCCGCCGAGCTCCAGATAGAGCTTGTTGCCAAACTTGGCTATCCTGTCCTTGATGTGCGAGGACTGGATTTTTACATATTTCTCGTTGTCAAATCCGTATTTCATAACGGGTTGCAAAGTTACGGATTTTTTGCGGATTTATAGCGGCAAGCCCTTAAAATTTTCAATCCCCGTGCACAAATTTAGGCGAAAATCGTGATGGAGAGGGTGAAGGTGCGCAGGGATGAAAATTTGTGCGCGGGTTGGATTAAAAAGGTGCGTTCCGGCATGTGTCCACGGCTCGGTCTGCGAAAAAACAACCTCTAATTTGACGCGATGCTGTCTTTAAGCTGCTTTTTTGCAGCGGCAATGTCATCCTTGACCTGCGCGGCCAGCCGGGCCGTGGTCGGGAAGGCCTTCTCGGCCCGGAGATAGCTGATGAAATCGACTGTTATCTCCTCGTCATATATATAACCGATAAAGTCGATGATATGGGCCTCGATCGAGAGTGCGCGCGACGACGCGCCGTCCTCGCTCACGGTGGGACGGTAGCCGATGTTGACCACAGCCTGCCGGCGCACACCGTCGGGTGTGGTCACATAAGCCGCATAGACGCCTGTCTTGGGTATGAGCACCGGAGCCGGCGGCAGAGCAAGGTTGGCGGTGGGAAATCCCAATGTCCGCCCGAGTTTCTTGCCGTTTATGACCTTGCCGCGCAGGCTGTAGGGCGAGCCGAGCAGCTTGGCGGCCTCCTCGGGACGTCCTTCGATGAGGTGACGTCGTATGGCCGACGAGCTGACCGGCGCGAACGGTCCGCGATATTCCGGTGCGGCGATGACCTCTACGCCTACTTCGCGCCCTATGGTGCGATACTGTTCCATGCTGTCGACGAGGTCGTGGCCCAGGCGGTTGTTGAAGCCGACTACAAGGGCCTCGATGGCAAATTTCTTGCGCAGTATCGACAGAAAGTCTTTCGCGCTCATGCGTCGGAGCGATTCGTTGAAACTCAGCAGTATGACATCCTGCGCGCCGGCCTGTGAGAGTAGCCTCACGCGGTCATCGAGAGTGTTGAGCAGGGCCGGGGCTTCGAGCGGGCGCACCACCGAGAGCGGATGGCGCGAGAAGGTCACGACCGAGGGTACGAGCCCGCGGCTGCGGGCCTCGACTCCGAGATAGTCGATGAGAAACCTGTGGCCGGCATGAACGCCGTCATACATGCCCACGGCCGCTATGCGGCGCGATGAGGTGTCATATTTGGTGATGAGATTCATTGGTGTGAGAGGGGAGGTGTGGGGGGATTTACAATACGTCGCAGAGTATGTCGGTGAACTCTTTGCCGGGAGCCACATGGGCGGCGTTGAAGCCGAGACGGCGCGCGGCGTCGACATTGGCCTGGGAGTCATCGAAAAAGAGGGTCTCCTCGGGCTCGATGCCACAGTGGGCGCAGGTGTAGTCAAAGATGGCGCGGTCGGGCTTGTAACACTTGGCCTCGTAGCTTGTGACAATGCCGTCGAAATAGTCTGTCATCTCCCGGCCCTCCTGACGGAACTGCTCGGCTATGTAGCCGTCCATCATGATAGGGTTGGTATTGGAGAGCAGATACACCTTGTAGCGGCGGCGCAGTTCGCGCAGGGCCTTGAGGCGGCTGACAGGGATGCCGGTGAGAAAGAGGTCAAAGGCACGGTCGATTTCGTCGTCGGTCACAGGGCGGTTAAAGAGGGGTCGCATCTGGCGGTGAAACTCGTCGGGAGTGATTTCGCCCTTTTCGAGCGCGAGGAAGGGACCTTTCTGGCCATATTCGCCGAGCATCTCGGCGGCATCGGGCATGCCGAGTGTCTCGAGGGCACGCACGCAGCGCATGCGGTCAAGATTCATTATCACGCCGCCCAGGTCGAAGAGCAGATTTTTTATCATAGTCATTATCTCATTATCCGGATTTCTGCAAAGTTACAACAAATATTCCAATTATGATGTTTTGGGGCGAAATTCGTGGGGGTTAGTTTGCGGCACTTGCGTAATTTTTTGTAATTTTGCACCTTGTTAAAAAGATAGCAATCACTCACACCTATTATCAGCGTGGAAACAAAATACATATTCGTTACCGGCGGCGTAGTGTCTTCACTGGGCAAAGGCATTATCTCCTCATCGCTCGCCTGTCTGCTGAAAGCCCGCGGTTACAAAGTCACAATCCAGAAGTTTGACCCGTACATCAATATTGACCCGGGTACGCTCAATCCCTATGAGCACGGCGAGTGCTATGTGACAGTGGACGGCCATGAGGCCGACCTCGACCTCGGCCACTACGAGCGTTTCACCAATATCCAGACCACACGTGCCAACAATGTGACCACCGGTCGCATCTATCAGAGCGTAATCGACAAGGAACGCCGCGGCGATTATCTGGGCAAGACCGTGCAGATTATCCCTCACATCACCGACGAAATCAAGCGCAACGTCATGGCTCTGGGCAAGACCGGCGATTTTGACTTTGTCATCACCGAGATCGGCGGCACCGTGGGCGACATCGAGAGCCTGCCGTTTCTTGAGGCCGTGCGCCAGTTGCGCTGGGAGCTTGAGGACGACTGTGTGTGCATACATCTGACATATGTGCCGTTTATTCACGCTGCCAAGGAGCTCAAGACCAAGCCGACCCAGCACTCTGTCAAGCAGTTGCAGCAGGTGGGCATCCAGCCCGACGTCCTGGTGCTGCGCACGGAGCACGAGATTCCGGCCGGAATGAGAAAGAAGATCGCACAGTTCTGCAACGTGTCGCCCGACGCGGTGGTGCAGAGCGTCGACGCTCCGTCGATTTACAAGGTGCCTGTGCTCATGCACGAGCAGCATCTCGACGAGATTGTGCTGAAAAAGTGTGATATGCTCCCGCAGGGCGAGCCCGACATGACCGACTGGAACCGTTTCCTCTCGCTCATGGACTCGGCCGAGAGCACCGTGACCATTGGTCTCGTCGGCAAATATGTAGAGCTGCAGGATGCCTACAAGTCGATAGACGAATCGCTCTTCCAGGCTGCCACCTATTGCGGCCACAAGGTGAAGATACGCTACATCCACTCCGAGAAGGTCAATCCCGACAACGTAGGCGGCCAGCTCGAGGGGCTTGATGGTGTTATTATCGCACCCGGCTTCGGCCAGCGCGGCATCGAGGGCAAATTTGTGGCTCTCGAGTGGTGCCGCACTCATGACATTCCCACCTTCGGCATCTGCCTGGGCATGCAGTGCATGGTGATAGAGTTTGCCCGCAATGTGCTCGGGCTCAAGGAGGCCAACTCGACCGAGATGAACCCCAACACCCCCGACAATGTCATCGACCTGATGGAAGAGCAGAAGAGCATCCACAATATGGGCGGCACCATGCGTCTCGGAGCTTATGACTGTGTGTTGCGCGAAGGCTCAAGAGTGGCAGCCGCCTATGGCAAACCTCAGGTCAGGGAGCGTCACCGTCACCGCTTCGAGTTTAACAACGATTACCGCGCCCGTTTTGAGGAGGCCGGCATGAAGTGTGTGGGCGAGAATCCCGACACCCGTCTGGTCGAGGTTGTCGAACTGCCCGACCACCGTTGGTTTATCGGCACACAGTATCATCCCGAGTATTCCTCGACCGTGCTCTCTCCCTCACCGCTCTTCCTCGACTTTATCAAATCGGCAATCGCATATAAAGAAGAAAAGAATAAATAATGGATAAGAACACCCTTACAGGCCTGTTGCTCATGGGCCTCGTCATCTTTGGTTTCATGTGGCTCAACCAGCCCTCGGCCGAAGAACTTGAACGCCAGCGTCAGGAGCGCGCACGCATGGAGGCCGAGGCCGCACAGAAGGCCGATGACCCCTCGCTTCTCACGCTCGACTCCATCACCCCGGCCGAAGTGGCCTCAATAGCCTCGACCATCCGCGAGCTCGGCCAGACCGACACTACGGCCCATACTGCCCGTCTCAGTGTCGAGGGCATGAACCTCACGCTTGACGCCGAGGGCAATGTCGGCGGCACTGTCGAGGCTAAAGGACAGGCCGTGTCGGTGGCACAGTTGCTGAGCAATGACACCTCGTCGCTCGGCACGCCGCTTGCCGCATCGGCTCTCAAGGCTCTGCGTCAGGGTCTCGCCACAGCCGCGCGCTATCGCGGATTTGCCCGTCATCTCTCGGGTGACAGCACTACCGTGAAGCTCGCCAACAAGCTCGTGACCCTCGAGCTCTCCAACAAGGGCGGTGTCATATCGCGCGCTTCGCTCAACGATTATCGCAGCTATGACTCGACCCAGGTGACACTGCTCGACCCGGCCACCGACATGTATTCGTTCACACTCACTTCGGCCAGCCAGCGTTTCGAGACACGCGAGTTTTACTTCCAGCCCGTGGTCGAGAACGACTCGACCGTGTGCATGATGCTCGACCTCGGCGACGGAGCCAAGTGGGGCATACGATATATGCTGCCCTCCGACAGCTATCTGGTGAATATCGATGTGGTGCAGGAAGGCATGCAGGCCATCATACCCACTTCGGTGGCCACGATGGATATGACCTGGAGCCAGAAGATGCGCCGCCTTGAGGCCGGACGCGTGTTTGAGGAGCGCAACTCGGCCCTGTACTATATGTATCCCGACGGTGATGTCGACAATCTCAGCGAGAGCGGAGATGACTCGGAGGATATAACGCAGCGACTCAAGTGGGTGAGCTGCAAGAATCAGTTCTTCTCGGCAGTGCTCATGTCGCGCGGCAACTTTGCCGCCGCCGAGCTTTCAAGCTCAGAGCTTAAGGACAATCCCGACTTTATCAAGCAGATGAATATCGCGCTCACGCTCGACTATTCGGCCTCGCTCGCCAATCCGGCCTCGTTTGTGATGTATCTCGGTCCCAACTCCTATCCCGTGATGAAGGAGGTGGAGAAGACGGTCTTCCCCGAGGAAAACATGCACCTTACCAAGCTCATCCCGCTTGGCTGGCCTATATTCCGCTGGATCAATACGCTGATCATCATCCCCGTGTTCAGCTTCCTTGGCTCGTTTATCAGCAACTATGGCATCATTATCCTGCTGCTGACCATCTTTATCAAGATAATCCTCTATCCGTTCACTTACAAGAGCCTTATCTCACAGGCCAAGATGCGTCTGCTCGCGCCTGAAATCAAGGCTATCAATGACAAGTATCCCGGAAATGAGAACGCCATGAAGCGTCAGCAGGAGTCGATGGCACTCTATTCGCGTGCCGGGGCCAACCCGATGTCGGGCTGTCTGCCCATGCTGCTGCAGATGCCTGTGTTGGTGGCCATGTTCTGGTTCTTCCCGTCGGCCATCGAGCTGCGCGGCGAGTCGTTCCTGTGGGCCAAAGACCTTGCGGCTCCCGATGCCATCGTGTCATGGACTGCCAATATCCCCTTCATTTCATCGACATTCGGCAACCATATCAGTCTCTTCTGTCTGCTGATGACCGCCACCAATATTATATACACCTATCTCAACATGCAGAGCCAGGCCTCGTCGGGCATGCCGGGCATGAAGTGGATGATGTATCTGATGCCGGTGATGTTCCTGTTTATCTTCAACAACTATGCTGCGGGCCTGAGCTATTATTACTTCCTGTCGCTGCTCATCACTATCCTCATGACTTTCACTTTCCGCAAGTTTGTGTCGGAGGACAAGATGCGTGCCAAGATGGCCGAGAATGCCAAGAAACCCAAGAAGAAGGGTTGGATGGCTCAGAAACTCGAGGAGGCCCAGAAGCAGCAGGAGGCTATGCTCCGCGAGCAGCAGAGACGCAATAAGAGGAGATAGTTTAAAGTTTAGGCTATCCTACCCCCCCTTATACTGAATAATGGCAAGGCACTTGCATATGGCTCTTGTCGCTGTCATGGCTCTTGTGGCCATGACGGCGGGAGAGGCTGCGGGGCAGACTTATGAAGTCGTGCCCGGGCAGCTTGCGGCCGAGTGTGCCGTGCCTTCGCGTGCCGGGGTTATCACAGTCACAGGTTCGGTCGATGCTTCCGACCTGGCCTATCTTGCGGCGACAATAGAGGAGCTGCATACGCTCGACCTGTCGGGCGTGACGGTGGCGGCCTACAAGGGGCCCCGGGTTGGGGCTAATGTGTATTCCGCTCCGGCCGATGTGTTGCCCCCTTATATCCTTGCGGGCCTCAGGGCCGCGCATGTGAGGCTTCCGGCCTCGATTACGGCTATCGGGGAGGGCGCGCTGATGGATTCGCGCATCGAAGAGGTGGTGATACCTCAAGGCGTGAGCAGCGTTGGAGCTGACGCTTTCGCGCAATGCTGTCGTCTGACCCGCGCCAAGCTGTCGGAAGGGATGGCTACGGTCGAGGCGAGGACTTTCGAGGGGTGCGGACTGCTTGCCGAGGTGAGCCTGCCCGGCTCGCTGAGTGCCATAGGTGACCGCGCCTTTTTAGGATGTCGTTCGCTCGGGGAGATTGCGATGCCGGAGTCTCTGACTTGCATCGGGCATGAGGCCTTTGCTCTGAGCGGTCTTGAGAGAGTGTCTCTTGACGGCTGCGGGCGATTGGCCTCGGTGGGCAAGAGAGCTTTTGCCTCGTGTGCCCGCCTGGTGTCGGCCACACTGCCCTCGGGGGCCACAGAGCTTGGCGAGGGAGTGTTTTTTGACTGTGAATCGCTTGCCGATGTGCGTCTGCCGTCGGAGGCCGTGAGTGTCCCCGCCCTTGCCTTGAAGGGGGCTGTGAGCCTTGCGTCGGTCAATCTGCCCGACGGAGTGAGTGAGATGGGGGTGCTTGCTATGGCCGGAATGACGGCTGTGGAGACTGTGGCACTGCCTGCGTCGCTGACACATATAGGCGATGGCGCGTTTGAGGGCTGGAGCGGTGTCAGGGAGATTGACGCGCTGCGGCTTGAGACCGTGCCCTCGTTGGGCGATGAGGTGTGGGCCGGAGTGGAGCAGCCGGCTGTGACACTCAATGTGCTCCCCGAACTTGAAGAAGCGTTTCTTGCCGCCCCGCAGTGGCAGGAGTTTTCCATAAGCCGCTCGTCGATCACGCTGTTACCCTCGACCTCAGGGGGCGTCGGGCGTGTTGAGGCCGGTTTTACGGGCATGACTCTGAGAGTCAGCTCGGACACTGAGCTTGAAAGTGTCACGCTCTATGGCGTGGACGGGCGTGTGCTCGAGACGGCGGTCCATATCGGGGCCGACAGTGTGAGTCTGGACACGTCGCGTCATGCGGGAGCCTTTTTTATAGTCAGGGCCGTGACCCGCGACGGAGGCCGCGGAGTGACGTTCAAGCTGATGCGCCAACCGTAGATAAAATCCTTACAATCGTTATAAATCTCTCACCCCACACTCTTAATAAACCCATGGGAAAGAACAAGCTAAAGAAGTTTGCCGAGATGGAGACACTGCCATGTGTCTACCAGTATCCATTCGCTCACCTCAAGGAGACCGGCGGCTGTCCGCTGCGCGGCCGCTGGGGCGAGGAGGTGTTTCACAACAATGCGCCTCTGACGCTTGAGCTCGGCTGTGGCAAGGGAGAATATGCCGTAGGCATGGGCCGCACCTATCCCGACCGTAATTTCATAGGCATCGACATCAAGGGCGCGCGTATGTGGACGGGAGCCAAGCAGGTGTGTGAGGCGGGGATGGACAATGTGGCATTTCTGCGTACCTCGATACATCTTCTGCCGGAGTTTTTTGCTCCGGGCGAGGTGTCGGAGATATGGATAACTTTTCCCGACCCTCAGATGAAGAAGGTCAACAAGCGTCTTACGGGGACGCATTTCATGGAGATTTACCGTAAGGTGCTTTCGGCCGACGGTACCATAAGGCTTAAGACTGACTCGCCTTTTCTCTATGCCTATACTCTGGAGATGATACGCCATAACAATCTGCCTCTTCTTGCGGCTACCGATGATCTGTATCACTCTCCGCTTGCAGCCGAGGTGCCGCCCATCACGACGTTTTATGAGAGCCAGTGGCTGTCACGCGGCATACCGAGCAAGTATATCGCCTGGCAACTGCCTCAGGATGCTGTGCTGACGGAGCCGGAGGTGGAGATTGAGCCTGATACGTATCGCTCGTTCGGACGCGGATCGCTTTGAGGTGTGGAGTTTATAGTTTATAAACTGCGGTGCTGATGAAGTTGTTACAGTGTTGACTGTAAATCATTAATTATAAGAAAAACAATCATAAGACATGACATTATATCCTTCACTTATAACCGAGGCTCTCGCGACAGTGCGTTATCCCGGTAACGGCAAGAGTCTGATCGAAAATTCGATGGTGGCCGATGATATACGTATCGACGGCGAGAGTGTTAGTTTTACACTAATCTTTGACAAGCCGACCGATCCGTTTATGAAGTCGATGGCCAAGGCAGCGGAGACTGCGATACATACATATGTGTCACCGGAGGTAAAGGTTACGGTGCACACAGCGTCGCGCCAGCCGGCTCCGGCCAAGGCTGCTCCGGTGTTGCCGGGCGTGAAGAATATCGTGGGTGTGTCGTCGGGCAAAGGCGGTGTGGGTAAGTCGACTGTCGCCGCCAATCTTGCTGTGGCTCTTGCACGCGAGGGCTATAAGGTGGGACTGCTTGACGCTGACATTTTCGGCCCTTCGATGCCTAAGATGTTTGGTATCGAGGACCAGCAGCTCTATATTCATGATGTCGACGGCCGTCAGATGATAATCCCTGTGGAGCGTTACGGCGTGAAGTTGCTGTCAATAGGTTTTCTGGTAGACAAGGACAAGGCTGTGATGTGGCGCGGGTCGATGGCGTCGAATGCTCTGAAGCAACTGATTTCGGAGGGCGACTGGGGCGAGCTTGATTATTTCCTTATAGATATGCCTCCCGGCACGAGTGATATTCATCTGACGCTTGTGCAGACGCTGGCCATGACGGGTGTGGTGGTTGTGACCACTCCTCAGGAGGTGGCTCTGGCTGATGCCCGCAAGGGTATCTCGATGTTTAAGGATGATAAGGTGAATGTGCCTATACTCGGACTTGTGGAGAATATGGCGTGGTTTACTCCGGCTGAACATCCCGATGAGCGTTACTATATATTTGGCCGCGAGGGCGGTGTGAAGCTTGCCGAGCATATGGGTGTGCGTCTGCTCGCGCAGATACCGCTTGTGGCTTCGATCGCTGACAGCGGTGACAACGGTTGTCCGGTGGCTATGACTGACAGTATCACGGGCCATGCTTTCGCTCATCTGGCCCATGAGGTAATCGATGCTGTGGCTGAGCGTAACTCTGTGCTGCCTCCGACTCAGAAGGTGCAGCTTAAGTGACTCAATAAATTGAAGGTTATAAGGTTATAGGCTTATAAGGTTATAGGCTTATAAGATTATAAGGTTATATCACCTAAGATAATTATATTTTGAAAATATTTCTTAACCTTGGTTCCAATCTCGGTAACCGGGAGGAGATGCTCGGTCGGGCGGTCGCGCTCTTAAGGGATGCGCTGCCCGGCCGAGTGACATGCTCACGGATGCTTGAAACCCCTGCGTGGGGGTTTGAATCGGATAATCCTTTTCTGAATGTGGGGGTGGCTGTGGAGACTGAGTGTGCTTTGTCTCCTATGGAGGTGCTGCGCATTGTGGAAGGGATTCAGCGTGATCTTGACCCGTCACCCCACCGTGATGAGGCGGGGGGCTATATTGACCGGGCTATCGATATCGATATTGTCGCTATCGATGATGTGGTGATGGATACGCCGGAGCTTACGCTGCCGCATCCGAGGATGCATCTGAGGGAGTTTGTGCTTGTGCCGATGGCTGAGCTTGCTCCAGACTGGCGTCACCCGAGGTTTGGACTGCGGGTTGATGAGATGGCAGGTGATGAGCCTAATGGGGCGGATGGCTGACGATATATTAAAGATTGGCTGCGCGGCGGGCGCGGAGCCAATCTTTAATTTTTTGTTGTTTTTTGTCAGCAGGGGAGGGTGGCTTCGGCTCCGGGACGGTCGAGACAGAGGCATTGGGTGTCGCTTCCGGCGGGTAGATAGGTGGCGAAGTCGCATGCTTTCTGTGGCTGGCCCCAGAAGTGCATGGGGATGAAGTAGTCGACCCGGATTTTGCTGAGGAATATGTTGGCCCCTCGGGCGAAGTCGGTGCCCAGACGTGCGTCGACGGGGAACATCACGATGTGCATGTCGGGGTAGTCCTGAGAGATATTGTTGACGATTTTCTCGAAGTGGGCTTGTGCGGCCTGTGATTCGGCGGGTGTGGAGACGTCGCCCCAATGCCAGTCGTTGAGGTCGCCGGCGTGGAAGATGACATGGCCGTCGGGGAGGGTGATTGCGTAGGCTACGCCGGCGTCGGTGGATTTGTAGGCGCGGACTTTGCTTGTGCCGGGTATTTGATCGAGGATGTCGCCGGGGCTCATCCATGCTACCGAGAGTCCTTTGTCGGGGACTAATTTGGAGAAGATGTCGTAGGAGAGGACGTAGGTGCGTCTGTGGTCTTGTGCGAGTTCGAAGATGGAGGTGTTGAAGTGGTCGGGGTGGTGGTGACTCACGAAGAAGATGACGTCGGCGTCGGGGGATTCTCTGAGGACTTTCTCGAGTTTTTTGTCGGGGTCTTTGTAGTAGTCAAATACCATGACGGCGTCGGGGGTGGTGACGGCAAATCCGCTATGGTCGAGATATGTTACTTTTATCATGACGGTTGGGGTTGGTTACTTATATTTATATAACGCCGGAGGTGGTTGATTGTTTGTGTGTGCAGTATGTCAACGGTCGCTTACCGTGCGGTTTAGCTTTGGGCTGCGGAGCACGGTGTACCGCTAAAGTGGGTGGGGTGGGTCTGATGGGCCGGATGGGGCCGATGGTGTTGATGGGGGGAGTGTGGCCAGCAGGCGGGTGAGGGTGGCCATGTCGGGGATGGTGATGATTGTGACGGGCGGCGGTTCGGCGGGCTGTGGCTGCGGGGCTGCGTGGCAGTCGGCGATGCCGGGGCCTGAAGGTGGATGATGAGGAAGCCTGAGGCGTCGAGGATGGGGAAGAGTGCTGAACAGAGTCGCTTGAAGTTGCGCGGGTCGCGCAGGAGGGGTGAGTAGGTTTTGGCTTGGTGGGCGTTGAGGAGCATCATGAAGGCGGGGGTGGTGCCTCGGATGTGGTCGGCCTGCCGGTAGGTGATGTGACGGAGTCGTTTGTTGCGTGTGATGCGGGCGGGTCGCGAGGGGGTGCAGAGTATGGCTGTGGCTCCCGGGGGTGATGTGGCGAGCCTGTAGTCGAGGTAGCTGCGCAGGATGGCTGTGGTGTCGTGGCCGGGTCGGTCGATGATCATGACGGGTTGGGGGCGGCTGCGGCGGTTTTGCTCAAGGCGGGATATGACGCTTCGCTCGGCGGGGGTGAGTGCCCTGCCGAGGTGGCGTGAGAAGCCGTGACACCAGATGTCGGGTATGCGTGGCTTGCGTGGTTGATGGGTGGTGATGAGCCTCCTTGCGTGCATGTTTGCTTTTTTGTAGGCAAAGGTAGTGAGAATGGGGACGCAAGGGGTGCGGTAATGCCGCGCTGAAGCTCGGACGCAGGGGACAAAGCTTTGCGGCGTGGAAAGGGAGGAGGGATGGGCCTAATTGGGCAAATGGGCGGGGCTGGTCTTCGCGCTTCCGCGCTCACACTTTTTCAGAGAAGGTGGCTGGGATGGGGCCAATGGGCTGATGGGTTATTTTGTGAAGCGTTTGCCGTTCCATTTGTAGGTGAGTGTGGGTCGGAGGGCGGGGGAGAGGGTTTTGTAGGTGTCTTCGTCAAGGAAGGTGGCGAGGTTATTGGTGGCTGTGAGGGTGCCGGCGTCGGTGTCGATGAAGTAGGAGGCGAGCATGAAGGGGGTGTGGGCTGTTATTTCGGTGATGTCGTGGCCGGGGGTCATCCAGTCGTTCCATCCGGGGGCTGTGAAGTGTCGGTCGGTGGGGAGGGGGGCCCAGTTGCTGTCGTAGAATTTGATGGTGGAGTCGAGCCCGGGTGTGGCGACTGTGGATATGACGGCGAAGATGGTGTCGCGGCCGGCGGGGAGGAGGGCTATCTGTGCTGAGGAGGAGTCGGTGATTTTGACGGTGATGGTGGCGGGGGTGAGACTGGTGATGGCTGACCGTCCTTGCAGGCGGTTGGCGGAGGGGGTGGCGAGGCCGGAGTTGTAGTAGTCGACCATGTCAAGACGGGTGTTTTGGTCGAGGAGGGGGAAGATGCCTGTGGGGGCGGTGGTGAAGGCGTCGGCTGCTGTTTTTTGGGCTGTCACGGTGAGGGTGGCGAGGAGGAACAGGGCTGTGAGGAGTATCTGTTTCATCTTGATTGTTTGTTAATGTGGTTGGTTAATCGGGGGCTTTTGGGGTGGGGCCGAGCTGAATATCGGGAGTGGGGACAAGGCTTGGCGCAAGGGTGTGGGAGGGTGGCCTGTGGGGCTTTGGCTTCGCGCTTCCGCGCTCACACTTTTTCAAAGAGAGGAGAGGATAGGAGAGAGGGTGGGGGTTAGCGGGATTTTAGTTTTTTCTTTTTGTCGGCGAGGCGGGTGTAGTCGCGGGCGGGGTCGGCGATTTCGCTGTGGAGGCGTTTGCCGAAGAAGTCGGTGCCTGTGAGGGCTCCGACGACTTTGCGGGCGTCTTTTTTGTTGACGTCGAAGAGGGTGTAGGCGGGGAGGAGGTCGATGCGGCCTACGTCGATGCGTTTGCCTTGTATCTGGCGGTTGAGGAGCTCGATGAGGTTGCCTGCGAAGAATCCGTCGCGCTTGCCGACGTTGACGTAGATGCGTTCCATGCCATGTGCTGCCGTGCGACGGTCTTTTTCTTTGTCGTTGGCGGGCCGGTCGGTCTTGGCGGTTTTGCTTTTGCGTTCGGGCTTTGAGTCGATGAAGTCGATGTCGGGGGCGTCTTTGTAGTAGTCGAGGAGGCGGTTGAATTCGAGCGATATGACGCGCTTGAGGAGGTCTTGCTCGGAGAGCCATTCGAGTTTGCGGGAGATGCCCGGGAGGTAGGGTGCGATTTCGTCTTCGTTGACTTTGACGCGTTCGATGCGGTCGGCGAGGTTATAGAGCTGTTTTTCGATTATGTGCTGTGGGGTGGGTACGAGGAGGTGCTCGAAGGTTTTTCCGATGGCTCGTTCGATGTCGCGCAGACGTCCTTTTTCTCTTGAGTGTATTATGGCGACAGAAGTGCCTTTTTTCCCGGCTCGTCCTGTGCGTCCCGAGCGGTGGTTGTAGATGGCAGTGTCGTCGGGGAGGCCGTAGTTGATTACGTGTGTTAGGTCGCTTACGTCGAGGCCTCGTGCGGCAACGTCGGTGGCTATGAGGAGCGGGACGACGCGGTCGCGGAATTTTTTCATTACGATGTCGCGCTGTTGCTGTGAGAGGTCGCCGTGGAGTGCTTCGGCGTTGTATCCGTCGCGTATGAGTGAGTCGGCGATTTCCTGAGTGTCGCGGCGAGTGCGGCAGAATACGATGGCGTAGATGCCGGGCGAGTTGTCGACGACGCGTTTTAGGGCGAGGTATTTGTCGCGTGCGTTGACCATGTAGTAGATATGGCGGACGTTTTCGGAGCTTTCGTTGCGTGAGCCGACGATGATTTCTTCGTAGTCGCGCATGTAGCGTCGGGCTATCTTGAGGATGTCGGCGGGCATTGTGGCAGAGAATAGGAGAGTCTTGTGGTCGTCGGGGATGTGGGTGAGTATTTCTTCAATAGAGTCGAGGAATCCCATGTTGAGCATTTCGTCGGCTTCGTCGAGGACTACGGTGGAGACGTTGTCGAGCTTTACGACTCCTCGTTTGATGAGGTCGATGAGTCGTCCGGGGGTTGCTACGATTACGTTGACGCCTGTGCGCAGTGTCCGTATCTGGCTTTCGATGCTTGATCCACCGTAGACGGGTAGTATTTTTATGCCGGGGAGGTGGCGTGAGAAGTCGACGAGGTCGCTTCCGATCTGGAGGCACAGCTCGCGCGTAGGTGCGAGGACGAGGGCCTGGGGCCGCCTGTCGTCGGGGCTGACCCTCTGGAGCAGTGGCAGTCCGAAGGCTGCTGTCTTGCCAGTGCCTGTCTGTGCGAGTGCTATTATGTCGTTGGCGTCGCCAAGGAGCCGAGGGATGACGCGCTCTTGTATGGGCATGGGGTTTTCAAATCCCATTTCTTCGATGGCGCGGCGCAGGGGCTCGCTGACTCCGATTTCTTCAAATGATTTCAAATTGTCTTAGAATTGATGGCCGCTTAAGCGGCGGTGATTAATATATTTTATAACCGTTTGGGCGAGGGGCGGGTTTGGTTATATTTTGACAAAAGTAGGTATTTTTTTGTGAATAAGCAACAAGGCATCCCCTCGGGGGGATGCCTTGGCGTGGTGGGTGGGAGAGGTGGAGGTGTGAGAGAGGGGGGCTCAGTTTTCGTCGTATGTTACGGGGAGGACTCGTGAGATGGAGTGGTCGAGGGAGATCAGTGTTTCGGTGCCGACTACGCCGGGGATTACCTGGAGCTTGTGGTTGAGGAGCTCCATGAGGTGCTCGTTGTCGCGAGCGAAGAGCTTGACGAGCATGGTGTAGGGGCCTGTGGTGAAGTGACATTCCACGACTTCGGGTATTTTTTCAAGCTCGGGGACTACTTCGCGGTATAGGGCTCCACGCTCGAGGTTTACGCCGATGTAGGTGCATGTGCGGTAGCCGAGTATCTTTGGGTCAACGTTGTAGCCTGAGCCGGTGATAACGTTGAGGTCAATCATGCGCTGTATGCGCTGGTGGATGGCGGCGCGCGATACGCCGCATTCCTGAGCTACGTCTTTGGAGGCTATGCGGGCGTTTCGCATTACTATTTCGAGGATGCGTCGGTCGAGGTTGTCGATTTTTTCCATTACAAGTACTTATGATTTATGCAAGTGTGGTCAAATGCTTGGCAAATATATAGAAAAATCGCGAAATGTGAAACCTTTTGTCAGGAAAAAGTGTGTGGGCGGCCGTTTAAGAGGAGAAGTGATGTGTTGAGAGATGTTAACGTGAGTGTGCAATTTATGAGGAAATGTTAACGATTATCAAATTTCTTTTAATTATATGGGTGGCGGGCGGAAAATTGGTGTTACCTTTGCAGGAAATCTATTAAACAATATGTCATGATTGACAATATTTTGACCTATCTGCCTGCGCGCCATGCGGCAGAGCATCCGGAGCATCCGGCACTCGCGGCACAGGATGAGCAGGACAGGTGGTATGATATATCCTGGAGGGAGTTTGAGGCGCAGGTGCGTGTAGCGGCCCGTGCTCTGGCAGTGCTCGGAGTCAAGCCGACTGATTGTGTGGGCACTTTTTCGGCCAACCGTCCGGAGAATCTTGTGACTGATTTTGCCTGTTATCGCAACAGGGCTGTGTCGGTGTCGATATATGCGACATCGTCGCCCGAGCAGGTGGAGTATATAGTCAGCGATGCCTGCTGCGAGGTGTTGTTTGCAGGAAATACGACCCAGTATCGCTCGGCCCGCGAGGTACAGAGCCGTTGCGGCTGTCTGAAGCATATCGTTGTAATCAAGCCGATAGAGCTTGATGAGGATGATGAGAGCTCGATGCTGTGGAGCGACTTCATGAAGCTGGGCGAGAAGGCCGGCGATGAGGTGGAGGCGCAGGTGGAGAACAGGGCTAGGTCGGCATGTCCGGATGACCTTGCGACGCTTGTGTATACCTCTGGAACTACGGGCGAGCCCAAGGGTGCGATGCTGACTCACTCCAACTATGACTACGCGCTGGAGGCCCACAGGGTGAGACTCGACATGCTTTCGCCCAAGGATGTGTCGATGGCTTTTCTGCCTCTGAGCCATATATTTGAGAAGGGATTTACCTATGTGTGTCTGATGCTTGGCATCAAGGTGGCAGTCAACCGTGACCCGCGTGCCATACAGGACACCATCAAGGAGGTGAGGCCCACGTGTATGTGTGCCGTGCCGCGGTTCTGGGAGAAGGTGTATGCGGCCGTGCATGAGAAGATCGCGTCGATGAATCCTGTGGCCCGTATGATGGTGAATGCAGCTCTGAAGGTGGGCCGTAAGCGTAACATAGAGTATAAGCGCAGGGGGATGGAGGCTCCGTGGTGGCTTGAGAGCAGCTATAAGCTGTTTGACCGCAAGGTGTTTGCTATGCTGCGCGGTGCGATAGGCATCGACCACCCCAATATATTCCCGACCGCCGGTGCGCCGGTTTCGGCCGAGATAGTGGAGTTTTTCCATTCGGCCGGACTGTTTCTGATGACAGGCTATGGGCTGTCGGAGACCACGGCTACGGTGACTTGTTTCCCTATGAAGGACTATGAGATAGCTTCGGTGGGCACGGCTATACCGTGGGTGCAGGTCAAGGTGGACTCCAACTCGGAGGTGCTTGTCAAGGGCCCGACCGTGATGAGCGGCTATTATCACAAGCCTGAGGCTACGGCAGAGGCTTTTACGGCCGACGGATGGTTCAGGACGGGCGACGCGGGTTATATGGACAAGAGCGGCAATCTGTTTCTGACCGACCGCATCAAGGATCTTTTCAAGACTTCAAACGGCAAGTATATAGCTCCGCAGGCGATAGAGACACGTCTGGGCACAGATAAATTTATAGAGCAGGTGGCGGTGATAGGCGACGGCTACAAGTATGTGAGTGCGCTGATAGTGCCGTCGTTTGCCGCGTTGAGGGCGTGGGCGGACGATAAGAAAATCGCTTATGGCTCCATCGAGGAGCTGCTTGACGACAATAGGGTCAACGAAATGATGGAGAAGCGTCTGGAGGTGCTTCAGAAGGGTTTGGCTCCGTATGAGAAAATCAAGCGGTTCAAGCTGTTGCCTCATGAGTTTACGATGGACAGCGGCGAGCTGACCAATACGCTCAAGCTCAAGCGCAGGGTCATCAACAAGAATTATGCCCATATCATAGAGTCGCTCTACAGATAGACAGAGAAAAAACAAAAATATAATACACACTATTACATCAACTAAGGTATGAAAGTTGCGATTGTAGGCGTCAGTGGCGCAGTAGGACAAGAGTTCCTGAGAGTGCTCGATGAGCAGAATTTCCCGATCGACGAACTGTTGCTTTTCGGTTCGGAGCGTTCGGCCGGACGTACATATAATTACCGTGGCAAGGATTACACCGTGCAGTTGCTCAGAGATGAGCCAGAGGATTTCCGTGGTGTGGATTTCGCATTTGTGTCGGCTGGCGCGTCGGTGTCGAAGAAGTATGCCGATGTCATCACCAAGCACGGCGCGGTGATGATCGACAACTCTTCGGCTTTCCGCATGGATCCTGATGTGCCCCTGGTGGTGCCCGAAGTCAACGGCGAGGATGCTTTTGACGCTCCCCGCGGTGTGATAGCCAACCCCAACTGTACGACCGCCATCATGGTGGTGGCTCTGAAGCCCCTTAACGACATCTCGCCTATCAAGCGTGTGCATGTGGCTACCTATCAGGCAGCGAGCGGTGCCGGCGCGACAGGTATGGACGAGCTTGTGAAGCAGTATGAGGAGCTCGGCGAGGGCAAGGAGCCGACCGTCGAGAAGTTTGCCTATCAGTTGGCCTACAACCTTATCCCCCACATCGACGTGTTCCTTGACAATGACTATACCAAGGAGGAGATGAAGATGTATAACGAGACCCGTAAAATCATGCATGCTCCCGAGCTTTCGGTGAGCGCGACCTGTGTGCGAGTGCCCGTAGTGCGTGCCCACAGCGAGGCCGTGTGGGTTGAGACCGAGCGTCCTATCAGCGTCGAGGAGGCCCGCGCCGCTTTTGCCAAGGCCGAAGGTCTGGTGGTGATTGACGAGCCGGCCGAAAAGAAATATCCCATGCCGCTCTTCGCAGCCGGTACCGACCCTGTGTTCCTGGGTCGTCTGAGAGAGGATGTGGCTAATCCCAACGGGCTTACATTCTGGCTCGTGGGCGACCAGATAAAGAAAGGCGCAGCCCTCAATGCAGTGCAGATAGCACAGTATATGATAGCTCACCCCAGAAAGTAAACCTCTGCCTGAACGGTAATTGGCAATTAGCAGCCATTGTAATCACGATGCCGGAATAAACAATCGGTGAAGGATGGTTGTAATACATACTCACCGCGTGTAAGAGTCCGGCGGCCGATTGCCGGCTGATAATTGCTAATTACTAATTGATAAATATAAAGAAGAAGTATGCTTGATCTTGTAACGCTTCTGGCGTTGTTTGACCCCGCCGGGATAATGGCCCGGTTTCTTGAGGCTGATGCAATGACCGTCTACATGCTCGTGTTTGTGTTTATGGTCATAGAGAGTTCGTTTGTGCCATTTCCCTCGGAGGTGATAGTGCCTCCGGCCGCTTATCTTGCGTGTACGAGCCATGAGGTGAATATCGTGATGGTGACACTGCTTGCGACAGCCGGAGCTATCGTAGGCGCGCTTATCAACTATTATCTGGCTCTGTGGATAGGGCGTCCGATAGTGTATAAGTTTGCCGGTAGCCGTGTGGGTCACGCCTTTCTGCTCGACGAGGCCAAGGTGAAGCATGCCGAAGAGTATTTTGACGCCCACGGGGCCGTGTCGACCTTCATAGGACGACTTGTGCCGGCTGTGCGTCAGCTTATCTCGATACCCGCCGGACTGGCGAGGATGAATGTGGGCAAGTTTGTACTGTTCACAGGTCTGGGCGCACTCACCTGGAACGCCGTACTTGCCGCTCTAGGCTACTGGCTGGGCAAGATGGTGCCCCGCGAACAGCTCTTTGCCAAGGTGGAGGAGTATAACGACTATCTCACCTATGCGGGGCTTGCCCTCGGAGTTATATGCCTCGGCATCATCCTCTACAATGCCTTCAAACCCAAGAAAACAGTAAACGAATAACCACAGTAACACTGTAAAACAAAAACACCAGTCATGATACAGGTAGCACCCTCACTATTGGCCGCAGACTTCACGCGACTCGGCGAGGCCGTGGAGACCGTCAACCACAGCCGTGCGTCGCTGATACATATCGACGTGATGGACGGAATGTTCGTACCCAACATCTCGATAGGTTTTCCGGTGATAAAATCCATCAGCCGTGTGGCCGAGAAGCCACTCGACGTGCATATGATGGTCATGGATCCGGGCCGTTATGTCGGAGCCGTGCGCGATGCGGGCGGCGACCTGATGAATGTGCACTATGAAGCCTGTACGCATCTTCACCGCGTGGTGGCGTCGATACACGAGGCCGGAATGAAGGCCGGCGTGACGCTCAATCCGGCTACCCCCGTGGAGATGCTCGAGGATATAATAGGCGATGTCGAACTGGTGCTGCTCATGAGTGTCAATCCGGGATTCGGAGGGCAGAAGTTCATAGCCAATACCATTAATAAGGTGTGTCGTCTGCGCGACATGATTGACCGCACAGGCTCCAAAGCCGTGATAGAGATTGACGGAGGTGTGGACCTCAACACCGCACCCGCTCTCATCGAGTCGGGGGCCGATGTGCTTGTGGCCGGCAGCTATGTGTTCAGGGCTCCGGACCCCTGTAAAGCTATCAGTGAACTCATAGACCTGGCCGCAGTATGACCAAGAGTGATATAGAGGAAATCCGCATCGAGGATTACGACTATCCGCTGCCCGACGAGCGAATAGCCAAACATCCGCTCGAGGAGCGCGACAAGTGTCTGCTGCTGGTGAGAGACGGCGAGGGACGGAGGGAGACGCGACTGTTTGCCGACCTGCCCGGCCTGCTGCCCGAGGACGCGATGCTTGTGTATAACAACACGAGGGTCATCAACGCGCGTCTGCGTTTCCGCAAGGGAGCCGACGGCAACGGCGCGCTGATAGAGATATTCTGTCTGGAGCCGCACGAGCCGGCCGACTATGCCGTGAATTTCGCAAGCACACGCGAATGTGCTTGGACCTGTCTTGTCGGCAACTCCAAACGATGGAAGGAAGGGCCCCTGACGCGCCGCGTGACAGTGGAGGGCCGGGAGGTGACGCTGACCGCCATGCGCGAGAGCAAGGACGGAGCGGCCTCGACGGTGCGTTTCAGTTGGGACAACAGCGAGGTGACATTCAGCTCGATAATCTCGGCACTCGGCGAGATACCCATCCCGCCTTATCTCAACCGTTCGACCGAAGAGAGCGACTCGGAGGACTATCAGACCGTCTATTCGCGCATCGAAGGCTCGGTGGCCGCTCCGACTGCGGGGCTGCATTTCACTCCGGAGGTGCTCGAGGCCATAGACCGCCGCGGCATACCGCGGCGCGAACTTACGCTCCACGTCGGGGCCGGGACTTTTCAGCCTGTCAAGAGCGACACCATAGGCGAGCATGAGATGCACAACGAGTTTATAGCCGTGCCGCGCGCTCTAATCGAAGAACTGGCCACCACCGGACGCCGTGTCATAGCGGTGGGCACCACATCGGTGCGCACGCTCGAGAGCCTCTATCATCTCGGATGTATGCTCCACTCGGGACTTGACGCGTCGACACTCCCGCAGTGGTATCCCTACAGTCCGGAACATCCGCGCCTCGAAGTCGCGGAGGCCATGACGGCGATACTCCGCCGGCTCGAGGAGGAGGGGAGCGACACGTTTATAGCATCGACCCGGCTGATGATTGCACCGGGCTATGACTATCGGGTGGTCAAGGGGATGGTCACCAATTTTCACCAGCCTCGCTCCACGTTGCTGCTGCTCGTGTCGGCATTTCTCGGCGGAGACGAATGGCGCAGTGTGTATGACTACGCGCTCGGCGGGGAATATCGTTTCCTGTCGTATGGCGACGCGTGTCTCTTCCTGAAATGAGAAGTGGCGCGCTGTACATATCATAATCTTGACAATCCATAACCTTAAAACTGACATGAAAAAAACTATCGCACTGATTTTTGCGTCACTTCTTGCCCTGACTTCGGGAGTAACGGCCGTTGGCGCGAAAAAAGACAGCCGTAAAAACAAGGATATAAGTGAATATTTTGCCGCACGCATCGCCGGTGACGCCGCGCGGACCTATGAGGGCACAAAGAAAGTGGCTCTACGCGATGTGGAGCGTATGCGCGACATGGTGTGGGAGGAGTGGAAAAAGGCCAATGCTGCGGCCGACGAAAGCCGTCTTCCCGCCACAGGACCTCTTGCCGAGGCTGCCGACATGTCCTGGGACATACCCTCGGAGCTTGAGCCCGATGCGGTGATGCCCTATGTGTATGGCAGCAAGGGAGAGTCGGCCGAGGCTCGCCCGTTCTTCATATTTCTCCACGGCTCCGGCCCAAAGGCTCAGGAGTGGAAGACACTCAAGCAGATAGCCGCAGCTTATGACGATGCTCCGAGTGTGTATTTCATCCCCCAGATACCCAACGAAGGCGAATGGTATCGCTGGTATCAGCGCGGCAAGCAGTGGGCGTGGGAGCGACTGTTGCGCCAGGCCCTGCTGCGTGACGAGATAGATGCCGACAAGGTGTATTTCATGGGCATATCGGAGGGCGCGTATGGCAGTCAGCGACTGGCATCGTATTATGCCGACTATCTCGCGGGAGCCGGTCCGATGGCCGGAGGCGAGCCGCTGGTCAATGCTCCTGCCGAAAATCTGCGCAACACGGCCTTTGTGCTCCGCACAGGTCAGAGAGACTTCGGTTTTTACCGCAACGTGCTCACCCGCATAGCCGCCATCAAGCTCGACAGTCTCCAACAACTGTATCCAGGACATTATGATTACATGGTGGAGCTTATACCCGACGCGGGCCACGGCATAAACTATATGCCCACGGCACCGTGGCTGCGCAAGCACAAACGCAATCCATATCCCAAGTCGGTCTACTGGGAGAACTTTGAGATGGACGGCCGTTATCGCGACGGGTTCTATAATCTCTATGTCGATGAACGGAGCAACGACGATGAGTCGCAACGCACATGTTATGAGATGAATATCAACGGCAATGAGGTGGATGTGACTGTGAGTCTCGTGAAGTATGAGCCGAGTCTGGTCGGCAATGATTTCGGATTCCCGATATCGCTTGATTTCCGCAAGACATATGTACCGGCAACCAAGGGCCGTTTTACGGTCTATCTCAATGACAGCCTTGTGGATATGAGCAAAGAGGTGACGCTTAGGGTCAACGGCCGCGAGGTGTTTCGCGGAAAGGTGAAACCCTCGCTCGAGGATATGGTCAACAGTTGCGCCCGTTATTATGAGCGCGCCCGCATATATCCGGCCTCGATAAAGGTTGAGATTTGATAATCGTGACATCAAGAATTACTGAATCGGCTGCGCGACACACCCCGCGCAGCCGATTCTCATTTGTTTCGGACATCTTTTCGTCGCCTTCATGGTGATTTTTTGACATCAGTAAAGGCATAATTTTTTCGGGAAGCGGTTTTTATTTTAAATTTTTAATTTTTGACTTTAGAATGATTTTCATTACCTTTGTGATTGCATAAAACCGTATCAACAAAGATTATGAAAATCAAACTGTTCATATTGTCGTTGCTTGCGCTTGTCGGCCTGAGGCAGACGGCTAAGGCCGACACATATTTCCCCTATCCGATAGTGCCTGACTCGGTGGCCACATTTCAGGGCCGCTGCAATTATCTGGCCGACCATTTCTGGGATTTCTGCGAGATGACCAAGGCATTTTCGGCCCGTCAGAAGATGGCTCAGGAGATGAAGGTCTATCTCTCGGTAGTGGCCAATGCCGAGCCGAGCGTAGCCGTGCGCGGGGTCAACGCGCTGATGAAGAAACTCGAGAAGCAGCCCAAGGACCAGGTGTTTATGGCTACGGTGGCCGAGAGCCAGCTCTATGGAGACACCGCCGAGATGTGGATTGACGGGCTCTATCTGCCGTTTGCCGAGGCAGTTGCCGCCAACAAGCGGGTGTCGAAGGCCGAGAAGGCACGTTTTGTGCAGCAGGCCGAGGTGCTCCGCAACTCCATGGTTGGCAGCCGCGCACCTTCGCTGCCCTACACAACCCGTGACGGCCGGGCTGGAGACCTGCAGAACGATTCGGCCGAGGTTGTGATAGTGTTTTTCAACGACCCCGACTGCAGCAGTTGCAACATGGCCCGCATACGTCTTGACGCGGATGTGTCGATGACTGAGCTTGTCAACGAGGGTACGGTCAAGGTTGTGGCCATTACGCTTGCCGAGCCTGACGAGGAGTGGAAGAAGGCTGTGGAGGGTTATCCCGCCAACTGGATTGTAGGCGCGGCACCTGATGCCGATCTGAGTATCGATCTGCGCGCCGGCACGCCCGACTTCTATATACTTGGCCGCCATAACATCATACGCTATAAACATCTCAACGCCGACCAGGTGCTTGACGTGGCGCGGCAACTGAAGAAGAGATAGCAGGTCCGACCGGACGAACCATGCATCGTACATCGCCCCTGCCGAAGTAAGAGGGGGGATTAAACACCCGACAAAGTAATCAAAATAATATCAGTTCTAAAATCAAGATAATGTCCTGGCATCACTCACCGCTCATAAACGTGTTTCTCCGTCTGACGGGCTACACTTACACCAATCTCGGACGCTTGTTCATGCGCCTGTTTGTCGGCATCATGCTGTTGCAGTTTGGCATACGCCATCTTGTCAACTACAACGAGCTGTGCATGACGT
This sequence comes from Duncaniella muricolitica, assembly GCF_910574735.1. Classification (NCBI taxonomy): domain Bacteria; kingdom Pseudomonadati; phylum Bacteroidota; class Bacteroidia; order Bacteroidales; family Muribaculaceae; genus Duncaniella; species Duncaniella muricolitica. The sequence goes on from NZ_CAJTCF010000016.1 coordinate 51,413, forward strand.
TTCCGACGGTGCTCGACATGTCATCGTCGACGTCGCTGGTGCTGATGATAATTATCGAGCTGGTGTGCTCGCTGCTGATAATGGTCGGATTTCTGACCCGTCTGAGCACTATCCCGCCGATTGTGGCCATGTGTGCCGCCGAGTACTACATACTCCATGACATGGTGCCTTATCTGCCGGTGTATGGTCTTGACTCGACCGATCCGGGTTATCTGCCCATCATGTTTATCGGCATTTACATATGGATGCTCATAGCAGGTCCGGGCAAGATTTCGCTTGATTATTTCATTTCGCTCTACATCATCAACCGCCGCGGCAAGGATGAGGAGGAGGAGCTTGAGGAAGTCTAAGTAGAGTTTAAGAGTTTAGAGTTTAGAGTTTAAGAGTTTATGCGAGTAGCGGTATTAATATCCGGTGGAGTCGACAGTGCGGTGGCCGTGCACAGGTTGCTGGAGCAGGGTCATGACCTGCACCTGTTTTATATCCGCATTGGACTTGATACGGGCGAGGGCGACTGCTCGGCCGAGGAGGACATAGAGATGTGTCGCTATATAGCCAGGAAATATGCTTTGCCCTTTGACGTCGTGTCGCTTCACGAGGAGTATTGGGAGAATGTCATGGAGTATGCTCTGCGTACGGTGCGACAGGGTCTGACCCCCAATCCCGACGTGATGTGCAACAAGATGATAAAATTCGGTTTTTTTGAGGAACGCTGGGGCCGCGAATTTGACCGCACCGCCACGGGCCACTATGCCACCACCCATGAGATAGACGGGCTTACATGGCTCGGCACGGGTGTTGACCGGGTCAAGGACCAGACTGACTTTCTGTGTCGCATATCCTATGAGCAGCTCAGCCGTCTGATGTTTCCGATCGGCGACCTGCCCAAAGCCGAGGTGCGCCGTCTGGCCATAGAGACAGGTATGCCCAACGCATATCGCCGCGACAGCCAGGGCATATGTTTTCTCGGCAAAATCAACTATAATGACTTCATACGCCGTCATCTCGGCGAGAAGCCCGGCCCCATCGTGGAGCTTGAGACCGGCCGCAAGCTCGGCGAGCACAAGGGATTCTGGTTTCACACCATCGGCCAGCGCAAGGGCCTTGGTCTGAGCGGAGGGCCGTGGTATGTGGTGAAGAAGAACGTGCACGACAATGTGGTGTATGTCTCGCAGGGCTATGACACGGAGAAGCAGTATGGTCAGGTGCTTCATCTCGACGAGATGCACTGGCTTACCCGCAATCCGTGGCCGGGCGATTGCGAGGGGGTGGAAGTGACGTTTAAAAACCGTCACAGCCCCGACTTTCTCAACGCCCGCCTCACTCGTCTGGGCGACGGAGAATATGTGATAGACTCGGAGCAGCCTGTACAGGGCATTGCTCCGGGACAGTTTGCGGTGATATATACCCCCGACAGCCGCCTGTGTCTCGGCAGCGGTGTGATAACGGGACGAAACATAATGTTGTAATATCGTAAAATAAGGCGTATGGATAACGATAACAACGACCTGTTCGGAAACCTTGACTCAAGCGGTGCAGGCGATACGCCCCGCGTGAGACTGAGAGTGCTCGGCATCTCTTACAGTCAGATTCAGAACGGAGCCTACGCGCTGATACTGGCGCAGGTGGGCGGGCAGTTTCGCATTCCGGTGGTAATCGGGGCGAGCGAGGCCCAGGCCATAGCTCTGAAGATGGAGGGCATAGTGCCTCCGCGACCGCTGACCCATGATCTGTTCACGGGGCTGGGCCGGGCGTTCGGTATTGAACTGCTGGAGGTGTTTATCTACAGGTTTGAGGACGGAGTGTTTTACTCCGAGCTGACCTTTACCGACGGAGAGCGTACAGTGTCGCTCGACTCGCGCACGTCGGACGCTGTGGCTGTGGCCATGCGCACGGGCGCGCCTATCTATACCACTACAGAGATTCTTACCGAGACCGGATTTGAGCTCGAAGACCTTGCCGCCGACAGCGGTGATGGCGAGGAGGGCGAGCTGCGCAACGATGATGCCGACGATAATGCCGGTGTCACGCCGGTGCGTACACCTAAGCTCGAGAATTATACCGTGGAGGAGCTGAAGAAGACTCTCGCGCGGCTTATCGAGAACGAGGAGTATGAGGAAGCAGCCCGTGTCGCCGAGATTATCAAGCGCAAGGAGAATAAGAGTTGAAAGTCGAGAGTGTAAAAAAGTTTTAAGAGTTATAATCTAAAAATCAAGAAGAACGTGTCAACAAAACGTGTACTGCAAGTGCGTCTGGCCGCACTGTCGTTTCTCGAGTTTGGCGTGTGGGGAGCTTACCTCATATCGCTGGGCAATTATCTCGGCTCGGTCGGGCTGGCCACACATATAGGGTGGTTTTATGCTGTGCAGGGCATAGTGTCGCTGTTTATGCCGGCTGTTGTGGGCATTATCGCCGACCGCTGGATTCAGGCCCAGCGCATGCTTAGCCTGTGTCATCTGCTTGCCGGACTGTTCATGGCCGCCGCCGCTGTGTATGCTCTCACGGTGCCGGTGGTGGAGTTTGGCCCGCTCTTTACGCTCTACACATTCTCGGTGGCTTTTTTCATGCCGACCATAGGCCTGAACAACTCGGTGGCGTTCAACGCACTGAGCCGGGCCGGCCTTGACACCATAACATGCTTCCCGCCCATACGTGTGTTTGGCACGGTGGGTTTCATCTGCTCGATGCTGTTTGTCAACTTCACACAGTTTCAGACCAATCCCTATCAGCTTGTGACTTCGGCCGTGCTGAGTTTCTGCATGGCGGCCTACGCGCTGACCATGCCGCAGTGTCCTGTTGACAAGAAGGCCTCGGGCTCGCTTGCCGACTCGCTCGGACTCAAAGCGTTCGGGCTGTTCAAGGTGAAGCGTATGGCGATATTCTTTATTTTCAGCATGTGTCTAGGCGTGTCGCTGCAGATAACCAACAGTTACGGCAACATATTTATCACCTCGTTTTCAGACATAGCCTCGTTTGCCGACACCTGGGGTGCCCGTAATGCCAACGCGCTCATCTCGCTGTCGCAGATCAGCGAGACGCTGTGTATACTGCTCATACCTTTCTGTCTCAAACGTTTCGGCATCAAGGGTGTGATGCTCATGTCGATGTTTGCATGGGTGTTGCGTTTCGCGTTTTTCGGCATGGGCGACACTGGCGGCGGACTGTGGCTGCTCGTACTCTCGTGTATAGTCTACGGCGTGGCCTTTGACTTCTTCAACGTGTCGGGCGGCCTCTATGTCGACCAGCAGACAACAAAAGATCTGCGTTCGAGCGCGCAGGGACTCTTTATGATTATGACCAACGGCATCGGCGCGACCGTAGGCACTCTTGCCGCCCAGGCCATAGTGAACCATTACGTATTCTCTCAGACCACACCCGAGGCACAGCATGCCGGCTGGACCACTTCGTGGTATATCTTCGCGGCCTATTCGCTTGTGATTGCCGTGCTGTTCATATTCCTCTTCAAAGACACCCCGACTCCACCAATGATGAGGAGGCCTGTCTTATCAAGGAAATCGAGGATAACAAGGCCGCTGTGTAAGCGTGACCGATATATTCATGAATAAAAGATGATACAGTTTTATGCTCCTGACATAGCCGAGACCCTGACGCTACCCGAGAGTGACTCGCGGCATGCCGTCAAGGTGTTGCGCATGACCGAGGGCGAAGAGCTCCAGGTCATAGACGGACGCGGCAATGTGTACACATGCCGGCTTGTCGACGCTCACCCCAAGCGTGCCGGCGTGGAGATAGCCGAGTGTCACCGTCAGCCGTTGCCGTGGAGCCAACAGATAGTGGCGGCCGTAGCTCCGACCAAGCATATGGACCGCATGGAGTGGCTGGTGGAAAAGCTCACTGAGACGGGAGTAAACCGCATAGTGCCTCTGCTGTGTGACCGCAGCGAGCGGCGCGAAATCAAGACCGAACGGCTCGAAAAGATAGCCGTGTCGGCCATGAAGCAGTCGCTCAAAGCCGTGCTCCCGGTCATTGACCCCATGACTCCGCTTCGTCAGGCTGTGGGCAGATTGCTGCCAGAGGCCCGCAGGTATGTGGGCTATTGTGATGACAGCGTGGAGCGTCGCGACTTTGCCAACGTCTATGAGGCGGGACGAGACACGGTGATATTCATCGGGCCGGAGGGCGATTTTTCGCCTTCGGAGGTAGAGATGCTGCTCGGAGGCGGGGTTATGCCCGTGACGTTTGGTGAAAACCGTCTGCGCACCGAGACCGCCGCGCTCTATGGCGTCACCGCCTGTCATGTGCTTGACTCGCTTGCCTCACGATAGGACGCGGCGCATAGTCAAGAAAAACGACTTGCAGAATAATTACTAATTGATAATTACTAATTACTAATTGAATAAAGTGTTTTCATTTAAAGAATACTCATCACGGCCGCAGTTTTTCCTGCTTGCGGGCCCGTGTGTCATAGAAGGCGAAGAGATGGCTATGGACATAGCCGAGCAGTGTGTGAAAGTCACGAGCAAACTGGGCATACCCTATGTGTTCAAGGGCTCCTATCGCAAGGCCAACCGCTCGCGCATCGACTCGTTTACGGGCATAGGTGACGAGAAAGCCTTGAAGATACTGGCCAAGGTGCGCGAGACATTCGGCGTGCCCGTTGTGACCGATATCCACACAGCCGGCGAGGCCGCGATGGCCGCGGAGTATGTGGATGTGCTCCAGATACCCGCCTTCCTGTGCCGCCAGACCGATCTGCTTGTGGCTGCTGCCGAGACCGGCAAGGCCGTCAATATCAAGAAGGGGCAGTTTCTCTCGCCCGAAGCCATGGGTTTTGCCTTGCAGAAGGTGAGAGATGCCGGCAATGACAACGTGGCATTGACCGAGCGAGGCGTGACATTCGGCTATCAGGACCTGGTGGTGGACTATCGCGGCATCCCCGAGATGCAGAAGTTTGGCGCACCTGTGATTCTCGACGTCACCCATTCGCTCCAGCAGCCCAATCAGGCGGCGGGCGTGACCGGCGGACGTCCCGACCTCATCGACACCATAGCCCGTGCGGGTGTAGCCGTGGGTGTGGACGGAATCTTTATCGAGACTCATCAGAATCCGTCGGTAGCCAAGAGCGACGGCGCAAATATGCTCCCTCTTGCACAGCTCCCCGTCCTTCTGGCACGGCTGTCGGCCCTGCGGGCGGTAATAAATAATTTTTGAATGTCGTGTGAAAACATTCAATATCCTACACATTTCAACATCCGATAGAAAGTGAACATAAAAACCATCACATTAGGTCTTGTCATGAGTGTCAGCGCGGTGTTTGCCGCATCGGCTCAGACAGGATATGACGATCCCATGTCACAGGCACTGCTCAAGGCCTTTGACGAACTGCTTGCCGAAGACCCACGCGACCCGGAGACACTCGTGCGCCGCGCCGGGCTCTATTATGCCCACCGTGACTACGTGAAGGCTCTCGATGACATCAATACGGCCATGAAGTATTATGAGCCTGATGATGAAGAGGCGCGCTATCCCGCCTATCAGATAAGGGCCAAGATATATAAGGCACAGAAAAAGTATACCGACGCACTGTCGGACTTAAACAAGGTGCTTGCCATGTCGCCTCAGGATTACGGCACCATCTATCAGCGTGCGCAAACACTCTATGAGCTGGGCCGCTATCAGGAGGCCAACGCCGACTATAATCTGATGCTCCGCCTCAATCCCCACAGCCAGGATGCATTGCTGGGTCAGGCGAGTGTGGCCGTGAAGCAAAACAATCTCGGCACAGCCAATGAGCTTGCCGACCGCGCTGTGGCTCTTTCGCCCAACCGAAGCGAAATCTATCTGGGCCGTGCAGCGGTGCGTCGTCTCATGGGCAACGAGCAGGGTGCCGTCGACGACTATGTGACAGCCATCTCGGTGGATAATGTCAGCACCGGCCGCGCTTTGCAGCACCTTGTGGACATGTCGCGCACCGACTATCCCACGGTGATGTCGGGCCTGTCATCGGCCATAGGCAAGGCTCCGCGTAACGGCATGTTTTATTTCATCCGCGCCATGATAGCGCAGGGCCACTGCAATTATCTTGCCGCCATTGCCGACTATGACAAGATAATCAACGAAAATCTCGATTCATATCCCGGCCTTAACGGCGCGCTGGCCGAGTGTTACTATTATCTCGGCCGCTATGACCGCGCGCTTCTCAATGCCGACTATGCCATAAGCGCGACCGACGACAATGAGTTTTATTATGTGGTGAAGTCGCGCATCAAGCGTGCTCTCGACGACAACGAGGGTGCCCTTGACGCAGCCGAGAAGGCTCTCGAGAAGTCGCCCGAGGACCTTGATGCACTTGTCGCCAAGGCTCTCGCCCAGGTGGAGCTGGGCCAGGTGGCCGATGCGGCGGTGGCTCTCAGCGAGGCGGCGATGGTCAATCCCGAGAATCCCGAGTTGCAGATGCTGCGCGGATGGGTGCTTGGCGACTATCGCAAGCAGAAGACCAATGCCGAGCGTGCCTATGACATGGTGCTCGACATGGATTATGACTTTGACAATGTGATGTCGCTGCGCGGATTTGCTCTGCTGGCACTTGGCCGTCAGGAGCAGGGTGACAAGTGGATGGAGCGAGTGCTCGAGACCGCCGACGATTATGACGGTGCGGTCAACTATTATGCGACCTGCTATTATGCCCAGGCCGGCATGCCCGAGCGTGCTCTGCGCTGCATGGAGGCTTCGCTCGAAAAGGGTTATGCCAATTATCACAACTGGACAAAGGCTTCGGAGGCCAATATCAACTGTGCTCCTATACGCAAAGACCCCAAATTTACCGCTCTTCTCGAAAAATACAGCCATCTGTTCAAGTAGTTTGAAGTTTAAAAAGTAATAAGTTTAGAAAGTTAAGACAGGAGTACAGGAGTTTTTTAGGTGGATTAGCACCTTATTTAACGTGAGTTCGATATAAGCAATCAGAACAAAGTTAGCTGGTTATCTGTCACAAACTCCAAAGAGATAGACGGTTTCTTTGGGAAAAAGCAGTAAGCAGCGATAGCACTCAAGGCATTGGTGATAAAATTAGCGAAAGAC
>NZ_CAJTCF010000017.1:0-58409 GCF_910574735.1 Duncaniella muricolitica
CAACCCGACGCAGACCTGAAAATAATGCTCGCCGATGCATCTGAATCGCCGCCGGAAGAAACTGAAAACTGATAAGGGGGCTTGTCCTATACAAAAAGTTAGCCCAACTTCTATATTTCAAGAAGTTGGACTCGACTTTTTATGGTTTAGCGGACAGTAATAAATCAAAATACAAAAGAAACACAAGTCTTATGTAATCTCATTCAAGACTTGTGTTTCTTTTGTATTTTGATTCTTTTTGGATTGATATTATTCGTCAAAAGTCATTTCGTCAAATCCTGCGGCGTCAAACTCGTCTTCGTTATACTCGGTCGAGCCGTAGAAGTCGTCGTCGAGGTCGGTTGCTGCCTGAGCGGCGGCCTTGGCGTCGATTTTAGCATCGAAGTCATCCATGTCGACCGACTGTGAGGGGGCTTCGCCCATGGAGATGGAGCAGAGTGGGTCGATGAGATGTTTGCCGGGCACCGAACGTTTCATTTCAAGGAAGAACGAGCGGTCGGTCAGATAGTCAAACACCCATACGAGTCGCTGGCCTTCGTCTTCGATAAAATCGCTCAGAGGGGTGTCTTCCATCAGGTAGACATCCTGAGAGGAGTCGCTGCCCATATCCTCGAGGCATATCTCCTGCTCGCGTTCCCATCCTTCGTCACACATGAAGAACGAGCTGAACTGTGTTTTGTCATAGCCTACGCTGTCGCATATGGCATTGCGCAGATCAAGAAATGTAGCGTCGGCGTCAATCTGTATTTCGCGCTTGAAGTTGTCCACTTCATCGGAAACTATGCGGAAATTGTATATCATATCTGAATGTAGTTATTTTTTCTATGATGCGAAAGTAATAACTTTTTTTTAAACCCAAAATAGTTTGGTGAAAAAAATATATGTCTATATGTCTATATGTCTACAACCTATTTCCAGTTTACATTCATATTGCGCAGAAGTGTTGCCGACGAGCCTGTTGAGCCTGTGTGCTGTATCATCAGCGAGCTGTTGCGCGAGGTCTCCACGGGCACCGAGAGCATCACATAGGGCTTGACATCCGGATTGGATGACGTGACGGCCGGAGCTTCGGTGCTTGCCGTGGCCACAAAGTTGTTGTCGTTGATGTTGAGCTTGATGTGACATGGTGTGCGGTAGCAGCTTGTGGCCACCGGTTCGCTTATAGGGGTGACGGAGCCGTCGGTGTAGCGCACAAGTGTGAATGTGACAGCCTTGTCATAGTCGGGGGTGCGCTCTATGCGCAGGGCATAGCCGCTGAGTGTCACCGGGTCAAACTTGACGCATATGTCCATATATTGGCCGGTCGCGCTGCCAAAACCCTGGCCCGGACCTTTGGCCGGCTCAGCAATGATTTCGAGCGTCATGCTCCGGCAGTCGCCGCGCGAGGGGGTGTAGGATAAGCGCGCGCCACGCGAGGCCTGGATGAGTCCGATGCCTGTGGCGGCGTCTACTCCTTGTCCGTAATACCAGCTTTTATCAGGATCGGGAGTCCATTCGTGTTCTGAGGTGTCGGCCGGCTTGTAGGTGTCGAAATGCCAGTAGCCGGGACGGCCGGCACTGCCTTTGCGGATGGGGATTTCTGCGAATGAAGTGTTGAGTTTGTTCTCTTTGAGATTGAGCAGACCGACCATCTTCTGGCTCACACTGCTGTCGAAATGTATCGTCACCGGTTCACCTGCACGAGTGTCGGAGAGTTTCGGCGATATTGTGGCCGAGATGTAGCAGCCCTTGTCGGCTGGAGTGAGCGGATAGGTGCGTGCCGACAGTCCGTGGCCGTGGCGCACGGCAGTGGAGTCGGAGCGATCGGGACGTGTGGAGCGATACCATATTATATAACTGTCATCATCAGCTCCGGCCGAGAGTCGATAGTCGGCCTGAAGTGAAGTCTTGACATTGGTGATGGCGGGCGATGATGTGAATGTCGGGGCATCCTTGAGATATGGGGCTATCTTTACGTCGGTGGCTCCGAGCAGTCCGTAGGCTGTTGTTGCCGAGATGATGCACTCGGTTTCGCGTGGATACAGATTGGCACTGCGGGCTGTCAGTGTCTGTCCGGCCGAGAGAAGAGTGAGGGTCGAAGGTGCCGACCATGACATATCGGCAGCTTGTGCCGGAGCGGGGTAGTCGCCCCACAGCAGCCGTAAGGGGGTGACGGTGAGTTCTTCGTCCTGCGGGGCAAGCGCGCGGGCCGACGGTGTGAGCCGCAGAGTCACGGGGAGCGACAGCAGTGACTCGCCAAGGATGCTTTCGACCTTGGCTATGGCCGGACGCATGCCGAGTGGGTCCCATCCATCGGTGCCTCCGAGGAGGTTGGGGGTGTTATATATGACCGAGCCGTCGGGCATGGTAATCTTGTAGGCCCGGAGCAACGGAGATGTCGAGATGTCGGCACTCAACTGTGGACGGTCGGCATCGATGGTTACGGGCGAGCCGTTGAGAGTGACACCGCTCTGATAGCAGCGCGTGGCTGAGGCGTCGCGAGTCCATCGCAACTGGAGAGGGTTGTCGGCTGTGAAGCGTGTGTCAATCATGGTCACTGGTCCCGGCACCTTGGTGAGATATTGAGTGCCCGAGACGAGCGAACGGATATCGCAGTCGAGAAATATGGCTCCTGTCGAGGGGGTGGAGTAAAACGGTTTGCCGCTGTGAAATGTGAAACGACATCCCAGATAGACAGCCGAGCCGGTCAGTGCGTCGTCTGTACACTCGAAGTAGCAGTTGTCATAGAGCGAGCGTCGTGCCCCTACGAGCGGGCAGAGGTTGAGGCGGCTGATAAATCGGCAGTTGCGGGCAAAGAGTCTGTCGGTGTCGGTGCATATGCCTATCTGGGCCTGGACTATGGCGTCACGACGTCGCTGACGGTTGAGCGAGGGGTTGAGCGGATAGTCGAGGTCTACGTTGCAATAATTGCCCATGGTCATGTTTTCGACCGTGAGGCTGTGGCCGGTGAAATGGAGCATGGTGAAGTTGCCGATGGCTCCCTGGGTCTGGCCGCGGTTGACGGCAAACACCACGTCGGCCGGATTGTCGGCGAGTCCGATTATCGACAGAGTGTCACACTTTATCTCCACTGCATAGGGGAGGCCCGAGGGCGAACGGCGCACAGCCGGGTCGTCGGGATTGTCGAGCCAGTAGACCGAGGGGGCCACCATAAGTGTCATGCGGCTGCGGCCTGAGGCATTGACGGCCTCAAGAGCCTTGACTGCGTCGTTGAATACGTATGGCGATGATGATTTTTCAGTTGTCAGCAACAGTGTGTCCGGACCGGGCGTGACCGATTGTGGCAGGGATGCTGTGGCGGTGAAGGCCGAGATGACCGAAAGGACAAGCAACAGGTGTTTCAGCATGGTAGATTGATGCGGGTGTACATTTGAATTTATAAAGACGGGAGAGCGGTTTCGCTGACGGGATTCAATGCCCCGGGGAAACCGTTCTCCCGTATAAAAGATGGTTTAGGTCCTAAACTCTAAACTCTCTGAACTATACTTCGAGGTCGATGTTGAAGCTCTCGTTCCAGGGCAGACCGTCCTTGGCGAGCTCGGCGAGGAACGGATCGGGATCAAACTCCTCGACGTTGTTTACGCCCGGTTTTACCCATTTTCCGGTGAGGAACATCATTGCGCCCACCATGGCGGGGACACCGGTGGTGTAGCTTACGGCCTGCATGCCGGTCTCCTTGTAGGCTTCCTCATGCGAGCAGTTGTTCCATATATAATAGGTAAGGGGCTTGCCTTCCTTGTCGAGACCCGAGATGCGACATCCGATTGAAGTCTCGCCGTGATAGTTCTCTCCGAGGTCCTGGGGATTGGGGAGGACAGCCTTGAGGAACTGGAGGGGCACGATTTTCTGACCGTTATACTCCACCTCGTCGATGCGGGCCATGCCGATGTTCTGAATCACGCGCAGGTGAGTGAGATATTCCTGTCCGAAAGTCATCCAGAAACGGGCACGCTTGATTGAGGGATAGTTCTTGACCAGCGACTCAAGCTCTTCGTGATAGAGGAGATAGCTGTCGCGCTCGCCGATGTTGGGATAGGTGAGGGTCTTGTGTATTTCGAGCGGGCCGGTGGTCACCCATTTGCCGTCCTGATAGTAGCGGCCGTTCTGAGTGATCTCGCGGATGTTGATTTCGGGGTTGAAATTGGTGGCGAAAGCCTTGCCGTGGTCACCTCCGTTGCAGTCCACGATGTCGAGATACTGCATGTCGGAGAAATAATGCTTGGCTGCATAGGCTGTGAATACACCCGATACTCCCGGGTCAAAACCGCAGCCGAGGATGGCGGTGAGGCCGGCTTCCTCGAAACGCTGCTTGTAGGCCCACTGCCATGAATACTCGAAGTGTGCCACGTCCTTGGGCTCATAGTTGGCGGTGTCGAGATAGTTGACTCCGCATATCAGACACGCATCCATGATGGTGAGGTCCTGATAGGGGAGAGCCACGTTGATTACGAGCGCGGGTTTGTGGCGGTTAAACAGTTCGACGAGCTGGGGCACGCTGTCAGCATCAACTACGTCGGCACTGATATTGGGTTTGCCGATAGCCTCGACCACAGCCTCACACTTGGAACGTGTGCGTGAAGCTATGACTATCTCGGTGAATACGTCGGGATGCTGGGCGCATTTGTGGGCTACGACGGTACCAACGCCGCCGGCTCCGATGATTACTACTTTTGCCATATTATAAAGTTAAGTCCCGCAGACGTGACTCAGCGTAGACATTGTATGTCTTGGAGTCGTGTCTGCGGAAATTGATGATTAGTCGCGTGAGCTTCCGAAGAAACGGAGCAGATAGAGAAACAGGTTGATAAAGTCAAGATAGAGGCTCAGCGCGCCGATAGTGGCGAGGTGACCGGCCATGCTTGAGGGCGCGTATTGTGCCATCTGCTTGATTTTCTGTGTGTCCCATGCGGTGAGGCCTACGAAGATAAGCACTCCGGCACATGAGATAATCCATCCGAGAGTGTCGCTGTGGGTGAAGATGTTGACCACCGAGGCGATGATGAGGCCTATGAGCGCGTAAAACAAGAAGTTGCCCCACTTGGTGAGATCCTGTGTGGTGAAGTAGCCATAGACGCTCATGGCTCCGAATGTGCCGGCGCAGATAAAGAAGGTCTTGGCTATTGATGTGGCTGTATATACTATAAATATGGGTGCGAGTGCCAGACCGTTGAGCGCGGCAAACACATAGAAGAGCAGTGTAGCCGTGGCCGATGACATCTTGCTGATACGGGCCGAGAGGGAGAACACAATCACGAGCTCGGCGATGAAGAGACCCCAGTAGAACCATGAGTTGGAGGCCATGAACTGCATGTATGACATGCTGCCGGCGCAGAACATGGAGAGAAACGCGGTCACGAGCAGGCCAAGTGTCATCTTGAGATAGACACGCTTCATCACGGCTGATGCAAGACTCACTGTCTGGGTGGAGTCGTTATAACCTCCGCCGTTGTAAGGGGGAGGGGTGGGAGTGTTATTGTACATTTGCTTAAAAGAATGGTTAATTGTTAGACAAATAAGGGGAGATAAGGTTTAGCGTATGTATCGCAACAAATGTTAAACAATCGTCTTTATTACATGCGTTCGGGTACGCTGATGCCGAGTAGCTTCATGCCGGTCTCGACCACGCGGGCGGTCTGCTCGCTGAGGGTGAGACGGAGCGAGCGTACCGCAGTGTCGGCCTCCTTGAGTATGGAGCAGTCGTGATAGAACTGGTTGTAGAGTTTCACGAGGTCATACACATAGTTGGCTATGAGCGCGGGGCTGTAGCTCTGTCCGGCGGCGGCAACTACCGAGGGGAAGTCGGCAAGAGCCTGTATGAGCGTAATCTCACGTTCGCCCGGAGTCACTTCGGAATAGTCGGTCACAGTCATGCCCTCGTCGGCAGCCTTGCGGAGCACCGAGCGTATGCGGGCGTAGGTATACTGTATGAAGGGGCCGGTATTGCCGTTGAAGTCGATAGTCTCCTTGGGGTTGAAGGTGATGTTTTTGCGGGGGTCGACTTTGAGGAGGAAATATTTGAGCGCGCCCAGTCCGACCATCTCGCTGATGGCGGCTGTCTCCTCGTCGGAGAGTCCGTCGAGTTTGCCGAGTTCGGCCGACACTGTGCGGGCGGTCGACACCATGTCGTCCATAAGGTCGTCGGCGTCCACCACGGTGCCTTCGCGCGACTTCATCTTACCCTCGGGCAGCTCGACCATGCCGTAGGAGAAGTGCACGAGGTCTTTGCCCCACTTGAATCCGAGACGGTCGAGAAGTATCGAGAGCACCTGGAAATGATAGTTCTGCTCATTGCCCACGACATAAATCATCTTGTCGATGGGATAGTCCTGAAAGCGGAGCTTGGCTGTGCCGATGTCCTGTGTCATGTAGACCGAGGTGCCGTCGCTGCGGAGCAGGAGCTTGTGATCAAGACCCTCGCCGGTGAGGTCGGCCCATACGGAGCCATCCTCCTTGCGATACATCTTGCCGGCGGCGAGTCCTTCGAGCACCTTGTCCTTGCCCTCGAGATAGGTCTCGCTCTCGTAGTAAATCTTGTCGAAATCCACCCCCATGCGCTTGTAGGTCTCGTCAAAACCGGCGTAGACCCACTCGTTCATTCTCTGCCAGAGGGCACGTATTTCGGGGTCTTTCTGTTCCCATTTCACGAGCATCTCGCGGGCCTCTTTCATGAGGGGTGATGCGGCCTTGGCCTCGTCTTCGGTCATGCCTTGCTCCATCAGTTCCTTGGTCTCGGCCTTGAAATGCTTGTCAAAGAGCACATAGAAGTCACCGATGAGGTGGTCGCCTTTCTTTCCGGCCGACTCGGGAGTCACGCCTTCGCCCCACTTCTGCCAGGCGAGCATCGACTTGCATATGTGTATGCCTCGGTCGTTGACGATGTTGGTCTTGACCACGCGGTTGCCGCAGGCCTTGAGTATCTCGGCGAGGCTGAATCCGAGCAGGTTGTTACGGATATGGCCCAGGTGGAGGGGTTTGTTGGTGTTGGGCGACGAGTATTCAACCATCACGAGAGGTGAATTTTCGTCAGCGTCTTTCAGACCATAGCGGGGTGTGTCGGCGATATGGGCGAGCACACCGTTCCAGAAGCGCGGTGAGATGGTGATGTTGAGAAAACCTTTCACTACGTTGTATTTCTCAACGGCCGGCTCATTGGCTGCGAGCCATTCGCCTATCTCGGCTCCGACGGCTTCGGGAGCTTTGCGGGCGGCTTTTACCCAAGGAAATACTACTACGGTGACATTGCCCTCAAACTCCTTGCGAGTAGCCTGGGGAACAATCTTGTCGGCCGGAGTTTCGCAGTCATAAAGAGCTTTTACAGCCTTTGACACGGCCTCGGAGATAATGCTATCAATCGACATTTCTTATTATTACTATTACGTGTGTTTACTTTATATACTTATATATAGAGGTGCAAAGATACGCAAAAATCCTCTTATCTCGGAGCGATAGGGCAAAAAATGGATGCCCGCCGTCATTATTTATAGGAAATCCAGCGAATTATCTCTTTGAGCGACGGCTTTTTGCCATACATGAATATGCCCACGCGATAGATTTTGCCGGCTACCCATATCATGCCGATAAATCCGGCGACAAGCAGGGCGAGCGAGAGCCATATCTCCCAAGCGGGGATGCCGAAGGGGATGCGGGCCACCATAACCATCGGTGACGTGAGCGGGAACATGGACGCCCAGAACGCGAGGCTGCCCATAGGGTCGGCGGCGGCTACTGTGGCAAAGATGATGCCGAAGATGATGGGGAAGACGGCAAACGATGTGAGCTGTGATGCATCCTGTATATTGTCGACAGCCGAGCCTATCGAGGCGAATATCGACGAGTAGATGAGAAATCCGAGCACCAGAAACAGGGTCATGATGGCTATAAGCCCTATGAGATTGCCCACCTGAGTGACGGCGGCGAGGGCGTTGAGCATGTCGATGGAGCCGGCGTCGCTCACTGCCTCGAAGTTGCCGGCGCGGACGGCGGCCACCTCGGCCATGGCGTCGGCCGGTATGATGGCCGGGAGCACACACGACGACATTATGGCCAGCAGTATGCCCCAAAGCACCATCTGGGTCACTGCCACGAGGGCCACGCCTATGATTTTGCCGAGCATGAGCTGGGCCGGTTTGACTGACGACACTACCACTTCGAGCACTCTGTTGCCTTTCTCCTCGATGATGGATGTCATCACCATCTGGCCATATATTAACAGAAACATATAGAGTATGAACGACATACCCACACCTATGCCGTAACTCAGCCCTGACGACATCACTTGCTCGTCGTCGTCGCGGTCGTTGCGCACGGTGGTGATGGACACCGAGGCATTGACATCCTCGAGTATGCGGTCAAGGTCGGCTATGTTATATTGCTTTAGCCGCTCGTTTTCGATAATCTTGTTGACCTGGCCGGTTATGGCCGACTCGGTGGCGAGCGACGATGGCCCGTTGCTTACGAGGCGGAGCGAGGCACGCCGCGACGATATGATGTTGGCAGGGATTACCAGTATGGCATCTGCGTCGCTGCGGTTGAGAGCCGAGTCGGTGGTCACACCGCTGAGCGGGATGAACTTTACGTCGTCGGTGTCGGTCAGACGGTCGGCGAAGGCTCCGTTGTTGTCGACCACAAGCACCTGTGTCACCGAGCCCTCGACATAGGTCATTATCAGTGCTGGCAGGGCCATGAGTGCCAGCATCAGCACCGGCATAAGTATGGTGGTGAATATGAAGCTCTTTTTCTTGACACGCTCCAAGTATTCACGTTCGATGATTATAGCTATATTTGACATGCTTAAACTTTCAACTCTAAACTTTTAACTCTAAAATCTATCACCGTTGACTGTGCGGATGAATATGTCGTTCATTGAGGCGCGGCTCTCCTGCAGGCCGGCGAGTGAGACTATCGGGTTGGCTATCGCTATGACATCGCGCAGTGAGGCGTTGCCGCTTATGTGAAGCGACAGGCGTTGACGTCCCTGAGTGTCGGGGTCGAGCGTCATAAAACTGTCGGCCACCGGGGCGAGGGCCTCGGTGAGCACAGCCGGGTCGCCGTCAGAGAGTGTGATGTCGTAACGACCGTCGAAATACTTGCGTCTCAGCTCTTCGACATTGCCGCTGAGAATGTTGCGGCTTTTGTTGATGAGGGTGATGTTGTCGCATATCTCCTCGACCGACGACATGTTGTGGGTCGAGAATATAATGGTGGCTCCTTCGTCGCGAAGGGCGAGTATCTCTCGCTTGAGCAGTTCGGCGTTGATGGGGTCGAAGCCCGAGAAGGGTTCGTCGAATATCAGCAACCGCGGACGGTGGAGCACGGTGACTATGAACTGCACCTTCTGGGCCATGCCTTTGGAGAGCTCCTCGACACGTTTGTCCCACCAGTTGAGTATGTCAAACTTTTCAAACCATTTTCTCAGCTCGCGCGTGGCGTCGGCCCGGCTCAGCCCTTTGAGACGGGCAAAAAACACGGCCTGTTCGCCTACCTTCATCTTCTTGTAAAGGCCACGTTCCTCGGGCAGATAACCGATGTTGGGCACATCGGCTTCGGAGAGCTGATGGCCGTCAAGCAGCACTCGGCCGCTGTCGGGAGCGGTGATATGGTTGATGATGCGTATCAGAGTGGTCTTGCCCGCGCCGTTGGGACCGAGCAGTCCATACACGGTGCCTTCGGGTATGCTCAGACTCACGTCGTCAAGTGCCAGGTGGGAGGAGTAGGCTTTGCTCACATTCTCGACACTGAGGATGTCCATGCTGTTGTAAATTTTTAGTGATGAATAATCTGACGCGAAATTATAGAAAAAGTTTCACATTGACGGAACTTTTCCGTAATTTTAGCGTCAAACATTATAAAATTGTAGCAATAATCCGTTTATAACCTCACCATATCTTCTGACCGCATGGCCACCGTAGCGTCCGAAAAAGAATCTCGATTCATGGCGATTGTCAACGACAACCGCCGCATGCTCTGCAAGGTGTGCTATATGTATGCCGACAGCGACGAGCATTTCAAGGATCTGTATCAGGAGGTGCTGGCCAATCTGTGGCAGGGACTCGACTCATTCAGAGGCGACTCACGGCTGTCGACGTGGCTCTACCGCACGGCCATCAACACTTGTGTGACCTATTTTCGCCACAACGGTAAGCACGACCGCGGCAAGGTGGGCCTTGACACGCTGGCCGACACCATGAGTGATGACAGCGACCGTCCGGCCGAACTGCGTCAGATGTATCGCCTCATAGGCGGCCTCGACAAGATGGACAAGGCCCTTATATTAATGTGGCTTGACGAGAAGAGTTATGACGAGATAGCCGGTGTGACTGGTCTGCCGCGCAACACGGTGGCGACCCGCCTCCACAGGATAAAACTACGACTTAAAGAGCAGAATGAAAAAGAATCATGATTATGGATATAGACGAGCTGAAAAGACAGTGGAACGCTGTCGACATTCCCGATAGCGGCGTCAGGGCCGTGGAGCGCGAGGTGACATCGGGCCGTGGAGCCGTGACGTTGCGCGACAGGCTCATGCGCATAAGTCGTCGCCTGGCACTCGTGTGTCTGGCCGGAGCCTTGTGCATGATTCCGCTTGTCCCCGACCATACGTCAATGGCCGTAAAGGTGATCATATTCTTTATTGTGATGGGTGTCATGCACCTGGTGCAGATGCACAATCTTCGCGTGCTTGATCTCTCCGGCACCACTGTCACCGACGCTCTGCGCGGAGTGTTGCGCATCGAGACGCTCCGCACTGTCAGACGCGTCACCGGCATTGTCATGGGTGTCCCGCTGATGCTCTACATTATCTTTACCGTAACCAGCAGTTACGGGACACTGATGCTGCCTGTCTGCATCGCCGGCATGCTGGCCGGATGTGTGGTGGCTCTGCTTGTCAACCGTCGGGCCTCGCGCCTGCTCCGTGAGATTAAGAAGGAATTGGGTGAGGATTTTTCCGCAAGTTGACATTGATATGTCAAAAATTCGCAGTAACTTTGCGGTAAACTCACGATGCACTTCACATTTCACTGCAATGAATACTAAAAGTCTTGTGTCAATAAGCGACTTAAGTCGCGAGGAGATACTCGGTCTGCTTGACACGGCCCGAAAGTTTGAGGAGCGGCCCAACCGCCGTCTGCTTGAAGGTAAAGTCGTGGCGACCCTCTTTTTCGAGCCGTCAACCCGCACGCGACTCAGTTTTGAAACAGCCGTCAACCGTCTTGGCGGACGTGTGATAGGATTTTCAGATGCCTCCAACACCTCCACCTCCAAAGGCGAGACGCTCAAGGACACCATCAAGATGGTGAGCAATTATGCCGACCTCATAGTGATGCGTCATTTCCTTGAGGGAGCGGCCCTCTATGCCACCGAGGTAACCGACATACCCATAATCAATGCCGGTGACGGTGCCCACCAGCACCCCTCGCAGACGATGCTCGACCTCTACTCCATCTACAAGACCCAGGGCACTCTCGAAAATCTCACCATCACTCTTGTGGGCGACCTCAAGTATGGCCGCACGGTCCACTCGCTGATTATGGCGATGAGATATTTCAACCCCACATTCCGCTTCGTGGCATGCAAGGAGCTTGATATGCCCGAGGAATACAAGGCCTTCTGTCGGGAGAACGGCATACGCTACACCGACCACACCGACTTCTCGGCCGATGTCATCAATACGAGCGACATTATATATATGACCCGAGTGCAGCGCGAGCGTTTTGCCGACATCATGGAGTATGAGCGTGTCAAGGACCTCTACAACCTTAACAACGCCATGCTTTCAGACGCACGCGACAATCTGCGCATACTCCACCCCCTGCCGCGCGTCAATGAGATAGCCCAGGACGTGGACGACAATCCCAAAGCATATTATTTCGAGCAGGCCCGCAACGGTCTCTACGCCCGTCAGGCGTTGATATGCCGTTCGCTCGGTATAGAAGTTAATGATTAAAAGCCAGAAATTATGACTAATATATCAAAGGCGGAGCTTGCCGTGGCAGCTCTGCGCAACGGCACAGTGATTGACCACATACCCTCGGAGGTCCTGTTCAAGACCGTTAAAATCCTTGGCATCGAGCGGCTGAAGTCGGCCGTGACCATCGGCAATAACCTCGACAGCAAAAAACTCGGCCACAAAGGCATCATCAAGGTCGCCGATGTGTTCTTTCCCGAGGCTACGCTCAACCGCATCGCTCTCATAGCCCCCTCGGCCGTAATCAACATCATACGCGACTATGAGGTGGTGGAGAAATTTCCCGTGACTCTTCCCGACACCATCATCGGACTCGTGAAGTGTGGCAACCCCAAGTGTATCACCAACAACGAGCCTATGCGCACTCGCTTCAGTGTAATCGACCGCGAGGATGTGACCATCGCATGTCACTATTGCTCCCACACGGTCAAGAGCAGCGACGCGCAGATAATATGATTGAGAGGCGTTTCATTTGCAATCCATGAAGAAGGTATCCTGGAAACCCGGCACGATGATCTATCCGCTCCCGGCTGTGTTGGTGACGTGTGGCAACATGGAGCATTCCAATATGCTCACAGTGGCATGGACCGGCACCATATGCACCAATCCGCCGATGTGTTACATATCGGTGCGCCCCGAGCGTCACTCCTATCCGCTCATCAAGGAGAGTATGGAGTTTACTATCAATCTCACCACCGCCTCGATGGCCCGGGCCACCGACTGGGCCGGCGTGAGGTCGGGGGCCGACTATGACAAATGGCACGAGACGGGGCTGACACCCGTAGCAGGGGTCAAGGTGGCGTGTCCCTACATCGATGAGTCACCTCTGGCCATAGAGTGCAGAGTCAAGGAAATAATACATCTGGGAAGTCACGACATGTTTGTGGCCGATGTGGTCAACGTGCTTGCTGATGAGAGCCTTATCAATCCCGACACCGGAGCTTTTGATCTCGCCTCGGCCGGACTGCTCAACTATTCCCACGGGCAGTATTTCGAGCAGGGTGAGCCGATAGGACGGTTTGGATGGAGTGTGAAGAAAAAACAGTAATCAAAAAAACAGGAATGTTGGATGTGGAGTGACACAGGCTCCACATTCAACATTCCACATTAATATAATATATAATTATGAAGAGAGACAACGCAATCTTCGACATCATCGAACGCGAACATCAGCGTCAGAAGAAAGGCATCGAACTTATTGCCTCTGAAAATTTCGTCAGTGACCAAGTGATGCAGGCCATGGGCTCGTGCCTCACCAACAAGTATGCCGAGGGCTATCCCGGCCACCGTTATTACGGCGGATGCGAAGTGGTGGACGAAGCAGAGCTTATCGCTATCGACCGCCTCAAGCAGATGTTTGGCGCAGAGTGGGCCAACGTTCAGCCCCACTCGGGCGCACAGGCCAACATGGCCGTGTTCATGGCATGTCTGAAGCCCGGTGACAAATTTCTCGGTCTCAATCTGAGCCACGGCGGTCACCTGAGCCACGGCAGTCCCGTCAACTTCTCGGGTCTCATGTTCCAGGCTCTCGAGTATAATGTCAATGCCGAGACCGGCCTCGTAGACTACGAGCAGATGGAGGAAGTGGCCCGTCGCGAGCGTCCCCGTCTGATTATTGGTGGTGCGAGTGCTTATTCGCGCGAATGGGATTATGCCCGCATGCGTCGTCTTGCCGATGAAATCGGTGCCATCTTCCTTGTGGACATGGCTCACCCCGCAGGTCTCATCGCCGCCGGACTCCTTGACAATCCCGTCAAGTATGCCCACATCGTAACCACCACTACCCACAAGACCCTCCGCGGTCCGCGTGGCGGCGTCATCATGATGGGCAAGGACTTTGAAAATCCCTGGGGCAAGACCACTCCCAAGGGCGTTGTGCGCATGATGTCATCGTTGCTCGACTCTGCCGTATTCCCCGGCGTGCAGGGCGGCCCGCTCGAACACGTGATTGCCGCCAAAGCCGTGGCATTCGGCGAGGCTCTCCAGCCCGAGTTTAAGGAATATCAGATGCAGGTCAAGAAGAACGCCGCAGCCCTGGCCGACGCTCTCATCTCGATGGGATACAATATCGTGTCGGGCGGCACCGACAACCACTGCATCCTCGTAGATCTCCGCACCAAGTTTCCCGACCTCACAGGCAAGGTGGCTGAGAAGGCTCTTGTCGAGGCCGACATCACTGCCAATAAGAACATGGTACCGTTTGACAGCCGTTCGCCCTTCCAGACTTCCGGCATACGTCTCGGCACACCGGCCATCACAACCCGCGGTGCCAAAGAGCCGCTCATGGGTCAGATAGCCGAGATGATCGACACTGTGCTCCGTGCTCCCGCCGATGCCGACACCATTGCTGCTGTCCGTGCCAAGGTCAACGCCACCATGGCCGACTATCCCATGTTTGCATATTGATAAGCAACTCCGGAAATAAAAAAAGTGGGGGAAATCGTTTCCTCCACTTTTTTATTATACACATTTTCCGGCTGTCAGAAAATAACAAAGCCCTGTCATCGCGACAGGGCTTTTGTTATTCCTTACCTATTAGGTAATCTACCTAAATCATAATCTTGTTTGTGCGTTTCTCATGGTATGTGATATCGTGAATTATATCGTTATCTTTCTCTGGTGCAAAGTTAGCTAATTGTTCATGCGTGATGGGGGTAAAAATTCTCGAAGATAGGGGTAACATTTATCATAATACCGTAAAACGGTCGATTTTAACACTTTTGCCCGAGGTGGAAAGATTGACATTTAGTATATTTGTGGTGTAAAATTTGATACCGATCCATGATAAGACAGTCATATAGAGTCATTATAGCCATATTGATGGGATTTGTCGCGTGTGTCTACCTTAGGGCTCAGCCTTATTGCCGGGTGCATACGTTTGACATTCATGACGGGCTTCCGTCCAACAGTATTGCCGGTCTTGCCCAGAGTCACGACAATCTGCTGTGGGTGTCGACGTGGAACGGACTCTGTTATTACGACGGCTACCAGTTTACCACCTATCGCGACGGAGGCGACAACGGCACTCTTTCATCCAATCGTCTGCGCACCGTCGAGCCCGATGGCAACGGACATGTGTGGCTGTTCAGCTATGACCGCGTGCTTCATGTGCTCGACATGCACACCGGCCGATATACCAATCTCAGTGACATCATAGCCAGTAAGACCGGCTCGGAATTTCTGGGACGTAACAGTTATGCGGCCGCCGGACACATGTGGATTACGGGTGACGGCACTCCTCTCGCCGTGAGGGCGAGTGTGTGCGACCCGCTCAATCCCGACAGCCTCGAGGTGTATGATGCCTCGCGCTACCATTCGGGAAGCAAGCTTGTCAACAAAGTCATATATGACCGCGACGGCAATGAGTGGGTGCTCTCTGACAAGGGCATACATCTTTATGGCACAGATGTGTGGCAGAAGGGTCGTTTTATCGACGTGTGCACTATCGGCGGACTGGCCTATATGGCCACTTCCGACGGTCATCTTTATGCCTACGGTCACCAGGGCCGCTCGCTCAGGCCTATGCCTTCGCCTCAATGGATGGGCTGTGTCAACTGTATGGTCAGATATGACGACCGTAATCTTCTGCTCGGCACCGACAACGGCATTGCCGTATATAATGTGGCGGCGCGCGCCTGGCGACATATCGCGCGTGGCAATGTGGGGCAGATACATGTCGATTCTCAGGGACGCATATGGGTGTTTTCCGATGCTCCAGGCGTGATGCTTACCGATATTCACGGGGCCGAGGCCGAGGTGTTTGTATCCTCGCCCGAAGGTGATGCGTGTACGGGCAGCATCAAGCCCGTCTGGGTCGAGGACAAGTATGGAGTGGTGTGGGTAGTGCCTGTCGGCGGTGTATTCGGATATTTCGATGAAAACGCACGCCGCATAGTGCCTTATCCGCTCGAGTCGCCGCGTTTTGGCCGCAAAAGCATCCCTGACATTGAGAAATATTATGTCGACTCGCAGTGCAACATGTGGATTACATCGCCCCATGACCTCATACTCATCAATTTCGGACGTTACAATGTGATGCGTCTCCCGCTGGTGCAGAATGCCGACACACGCTCGCTTGTCGCGCTGGCCGACGGCACGGTGCTCGCCGGTTCACACACCGGAGTGATAGGATGTTTCGACACCGAGGGGCGTCTCAAGGGCTATCTGGCCCGGGGTGAGAAAGTGTCGCTCAGCGACAGGCCGGTAAAGTTTTCCGAACGCATATATGTAATGTATCAGGACTCGCGCGGCCGCCTGTGGATAGGCACCAAGGGCTATGGACTTTATATGGTCGATACCGACGGCAGGGTGAGACATTACGAGCCCTCGGCCACTGACAAGTATGCCATCAACAGTGAGAATGTCTATGACGTGGACCAGAGCCCTTCGGGCCGCATATGGATAGCCACCTATGGAGGCGGTGTTAACTATGTCGACGAGTCGGCCGACGGCCGCATGCGCTTTATCAATGCTTCCAACGACATGACCTCCTATCCAATCGACCTCTATGCCAACAGCCGTCGCATCACCCATACACCCGACGGAGTGTTGCTGCTCTCGACTACCGGCGGTCTGCTCACGTTCAGCGACTCGGTGAGGCAGCCCTCGGCGATAAAGTTTTTCAAGACCAATCATGTGAGCGGCGATGTCACCTCGATGCGCACCAACGATGTGACGCAGGTGCTCGCAGCCCGTGACGGCACTGTCTACGTCACCACTATGGGCGGTGAGATGCAACGTGTGACTGACACCGAACTACTGCATGACGGACTGAAGTTTACCTCGATGTCGCGTGGCTCCGATGGCAGACACATGTCATATTACGCTCCCGAGGGGGGCGGCATACGCTCCATGATAGAGGATGCCGACGGCAACATCTGCGTGGTGCGCGAGACGAGTCTGGTGCTCTATGACGTGGCCCGCGACAGCATGACTGTCTACGGTCCCAATGACCTTGGCGAGAATCTGGAGTTTACCGAAGCGTTGCCCGAACTGATACCCTCTACGGGCTGCATGTGGCTTCCGACAGTGGGCGGCATCGTGTCGTTTCATCCCAACGACATCACCAAGAGCGATTTCAGCCCCAATATAGTGTTTACAGGCGTGCAGTTTCAGGGCGAGTCGGAGAAGCACCATATACTCAACACCGATCGCATCGACGTGGATGTCGACAGGCGCAATCTCGCCATAAGTTTCGCGGCATTGGATTTTTCCGATAAATATCTTCTCCAGTATGCCTACAGGCTCGATGACGACAAGGAGTGGAACTATCTTCAGGGCTCCAACACCGTGCAGTTCACCGGTCTTGGCCCCGGACTGCACCGGCTACATGTCAAGAGCACCAACAGCGACGGCGTGTGGCTCGACAATGAGTCGGCGATTGACATATATGTCAAGCCGAGTTTCAGCGAGACTCCGTGGGCTATATTGCTCTATGTCTTGATAGCGACATTTGTCGTGTGGGCGGCCATGCACTTTTACTTCCTGCGCAAACGTAATGCCATGCTCAGTGATCTGCGGCATAAGGAGTCGGAATTTTACACCGATGTCAGCCACAAGCTCCGCACACCTCTGACGCTCATAGGCGCGCCGGTCAAGGAGGTGCTTGCCTCGGAGAGCCTTTCCGACACCGCACGCGGACATCTCGAGATGGTGGAACGCAATTCGGGCCGCATGCTAACGCTTGTCGACGAGATGTTGCGCAAGAGTCATGACAAAGGGGTGTATATAAGCGATGAGACCGCAATGACCGCCAATGTGACATCCTCACCGGCTGACACCGGTGTCAATGTCGTGTCGGAGGCTTCTCAGCCGGGTCGTAATGACATGCCCGATGACCCGTCGAGAGATACGATTCTCGTGGTGGAGGACAACGATGACCTTCGCTCGTTTCTCACCGACATCCTCTCGTCGCAATATAATGTGTTGTCAGCCTCCAACGGCCGCGAGGGGCTGGAGACAGCCGAGGCACGTCAGCCCGACTTCATACTCACCGACGTCACCATGCCCGAGATGGACGGACTCACCATGGTGCGCAACATCAAGAGCAACAAGCATCTCAGTCATATACCCATAATAGTGCTTTCGGCCAAGGCTTCGGAGCAGGACCGTGTGCTCGGACTCCGTGAAGGCATCGATGACTATGTGACCAAGCCGTTCAGTGCCACCTATCTGCGTCAGCGCATAGCCAATATCATAGCCCAGCGTCACATGCTCCAGCAGTCCTATCTCGAGTCGCTTGGAGCCGGCAATGTCGCGGCTGTTGTGCAGGAGCCATTGCCGGCGGATGAGGGTGATGTGACGCCTGAAGAGATGGCTGAGGTTTCGTCAGAGGCCACAGCAGGGCTGGCGGAATATCGCCTTGACTCGCCCCAGGTGGTGGATGCCGACAAGGAGATGATGGCGACGCTTATGGCCTTTATCAACGACCATCTTGATGAGGAGGGCCTGAAAATCGAGGAACTGGCCGATGCCGTCAATCTTGGCCGCACAGTCTTTTATGGCAAAATCAAGGCTCTTGTAGGCATGACTCCCTCGGACTTCCTGAGACGTATGCGCATGCAGCGGGCCGAGGAACTGATAGTCAAGACTCGTATGAATTTCTCGGAGATTGCGTTTAAAGTTGGATTTTCCGACCCGAAATATTTCACGAAGTGTTTTAAGAAAGAGACCGGCATGACTCCCTCGGAATATCGCCAGAAATCGCTCTGAGCAATTCAACCGCAAGACGTTATGGATTGTTGTGATTATATAATTAAATGTATATATATCATGGCAATCATACATATCAAGCGCGCATATGAGCCGGCTTCGGCATCGGACGGCTATCGGGTGTACATCGACCGTCTGTGGCCGCGCGGACTCTCGCACGAGACATTTCATTACGACTATTGGGACAAAAACATAGCACCGTCAACCCCGCTCCGTGAATGGTTTCATGCCGACAGTGCCGCCCGCTGGCCTGAATTTCAGCGTCGTTATGCCGCGGAACTGAGCACCAATCCGGCCTTTGCATCGCTCTGCAATCTCATTACGTCACATCACGATGTGACGCTCCTGTATTCCTCTCATGACGAGTTGCATAACAATGCTGTAGTGGTGCGGCAGGCCATATCGGACCAACATTTGAAATCCTGAAGGATTTTACCGTTGCTATTATTATTTTTTGTTAGGCTCTGATTCTTTTTTTGCATCCTATTGATGGATTTTGTACCTTTGCAAATTGTTGTGATACATCTTCCTGTCATAATGATGCGTGGAATCCTGATAGGGATTCTTGTGTCGGCCCCAATGGGACCGATAGGGATGCTGTGTATCCAGCGCACACTCAACCGCGGACGCTGGCCGGCGTTCTTCACAGGTGTGGGTGCAGGGGTCAGCGACCTGTTCTATTGCCTGCTCACAGGTCTCGGACTGTCGTTTGTAACTGATTTTATCGAGACCAACCAGAGTCTCCTCCAGCTCATAGGCTCGGTGGTGCTGCTGGTCTATGCGGGCTATCTGTTCGGAGCCAATCCGTCACGCTCGCTTCAGTCAAAGGGCGTGCAGTCCAAGGGCTACTGGAAGGACTTCGGGTCGGGATTTCTGTTCACATTCTCCAATCCTCTGATACTTTTCTTTATTATCGGACTCTTCGCCCGGTTCAGCTTCCTTGCTCCCGAGTTTGAGGCCTATCATTATGTGGCCGGATATGTGTCGATATTTGCCGGAGCAGTGTTGTGGTGGTTTGGCGTCACATGGTTTGTCAACAAAGTGCGCGGTCATTTCAACCTCCGCTCCATGTGGCTCATCAACCGCATCTTGGCCGGAATCATCATGATAATGGGAGCGATAGGACTGATCACGGCACTCGGCGAACTGCTGGTGAAGTAACCGTTGTTCCATTTATCATATTTATTCCCTCAATGAAAATCTTACTCCCCTTGGCGGCCATAGTGCTGCTGCTTTCATCATGCTCCGGACGCAGGAACTCACACAATGATACTTATGCCGATCTGCAGCGTGAGTTGCAGGAATATGTCAGCGACAAGGATGCCGGCATAGGCATAGGTGTGATTGTCGACGGCCGTGACACCGTCGAGGTCAACGGACATCAGCGGTTTCCGATGATGTCCGTCTATAAGTTTCCGATTTCACTTGCTTTGGCCGACGTCTGCCGTGCCGGCGGGACGGCATTTGACGACTCGTGCACCGTAGTTGCCGCCGAGCTTCATCGTGACACGTACAGTCCCATGACCGACCGTTATGCCGATATTGACACTGTCAGTATCTCTCTCCGCGAACTGCTGGCCTACACTTTGCAGATGAGCGACAACAATGCTTCCGACATATTGCTGAAACGTGCCGGAGGGGCCGGTCGGGTTGAATCATACATTCGTTCGCTCGGGGTCGATGATATCGACATCCGCTGGAGCGAGGCCGAGATGCATGCCGACACAGCCCGCTGTCGTGACAACTCATGCACGCCGCTTGCTATGGCTGCGCTGCTCTCGCGGTTTGATGCCGCGGATAATGACACGCTGACAGCCGAAATCAAGCGTCTTATGGAGACATGCGCCACCGGCACCGACCGTCTCCTGCCACCGCTCAGTGAGGCCGGCGCGCTTCTCGGACATAAGACCGGCACGGGCGATATCAACCCCGACGGGCGTCCACAGGCCATAAACGATGTCGGTTATGTGCATACGCCGGATGGCCGTCATGTCTACTCGATAGCCGTATTCATCTCTGACTCATCGTATGACATACAGTCAACATCAGCAATGATTGCTGAAATATCCCGCATGGTGTATGAGCGGGTCGCGCGTCAGAAATAGAGTGTCGAAAAACGTTGCGAGATGCGCAAAGTTTAGTAGTATTTAACACATGGCTCCAACTTTTGGGGCCATTTTGTTGTCATGCAGAGAAAAAAATCCGTAAATTTGCAGATACATTTGTTAAAAAAATACCAAAAATCTCACCATACATACATTAAGTAAGTATATATGAACGCACCACAGCTCAGTGAACAGGAAACTATACGTCGCGCAAGTCTCGAGGAGATGCGCCGTCGTGGCATAGAGCCTTATCCCGCAGCCGAATACCCCGTGAGCGGCTATTCGGTTGAAATCAAAGAAAATTTTAAAGACGACGCCCCCGCTCGCGAAGTGGCTGTGGCCGGTCGTGTGATGGGCCGCCGTATCATGGGCAAAGCCTCCTTTATGGAGCTTCAGGACTCGTGTGGCCGTATACAGGTATACATCAGCCGCGACGAGATATGCCCCGGCGAGGACAAGGACCTCTATAACGTAGTGTTCAAGAAGCTGCTCGACATAGGTGACTTTGTCGGTGTGAAGGGCCACGTGTTTCGCACCAAGACCGGCGAAATCTCGGTGCATGCCACCGAGCTGACCGTTCTCGGCAAGTCGCTCCGTCCGCTCCCCGTCGTAAAGGTCAAGGACGGTGTGGTATATGACTCCTTTGACGATCCCGAGCTGCGCTATCGCCGCCGCTATGTCGACCTTGTGGTCAACGAGGGCGTGAAGGAAATCTTCATTAAGCGCACCAAGGTCTACAACTCCATGCGCGAGTATTTCAACTCGGCCGGCTATATGGAGGTCGAGACTCCCATTCTCCAGTCGATACCCGGCGGAGCGGCAGCCCGTCCGTTCATCACTCATCACAACGCTCTCGACATACCACTCTATCTGCGTATCGCCGACGAGCTTTATCTCAAGCGTCTGATTGTGGGCGGATTTGAGGGTGTGTATGAGTTCTCCAAAAACTTCCGCAACGAAGGCATGGACCGCACTCACAACCCCGAGTTTACCTGCATGGAGATATACGTGGCCTATAAGGACTACAACTGGATGATGTCGTTTACCGAAAAGATGCTCGAGAAAATCTGTCTCGACGTCAACGGCACCACCGAGGTTAAAGTCGGCGACAATGTCATCAGCTTCAAGGCTCCCTTCCCGCGTGTCACCATGGCCCAGGCCATCAAGGACTTTACCGGCGTGGATATCACCGGCATGGACGAGGAGGCTCTGCGCAAGACCGCCAAGGAGCTCGGCATCGAGGTTGACGAGTCGATGGGCAAAGGCAAGCTCATTGACGAAATCTTCGGCGAGAAGTGTGAAGGCAACTATATCCAGCCCACTTTCATCATTGACTATCCCATCGAGATGTCACCTCTGACCAAGCGTCACCGCAACAATCCCGAGCTGACCGAGCGTTTCGAACTTATGGTCAACGGCAAGGAGCTGGCCAACGCTTACTCGGAGCTCAACGACCCGATTGACCAGTATGAACGTTTCGTTGACCAGATGCGTCTTGCCGAGAAGGGCGATGACGAGGCTATGATTATTGACAAGGACTTCATACGTGCTCTCGAGTATGGCATGCCCCCGACCTCAGGCATGGGCATAGGCATGGACCGTCTCGTAATGCTTATGACCGGGCAAACAACCATACAGGAAGTTTTGTTCTTCCCTCAGATGCGTCCCGAAAAGAAACCGGCTCAGGCATCGGCCGCGGCTGCTGACAACGCACCGGAGGCTCAGCCGGCCGAATAGTATGAACTCAACCGCTAAAGAATGAGTTTTAATAAAATAGCAGTGATGGGTGGCGGAAGCTGGGCTACGGCTTTGGCCAAACTCCTGTTGCGCAACTGTGACTCCATTCTCTGGTATATGCGCCGAGATGACCGTATCGAGGACTTCAAGCGCATAGGCCACAATCCGGCCTATCTGACCGATGTGGAGTTTGACGTGAAGCGCATAGAGTTTTCGAGCGACATCAACTATGTCTGCTCTCAGGCCGACGCATTGCTTCTCGTCATGCCCTCGCCCTATTTCAAGACGCATGTCGACAAGATTACGGTAGATATATCCTCCAAGACCGTCATATCGGCTGTCAAGGGCATCGTGCCCGGTGACAATGAGATTGTGTCGGACTACATGGCCCGACGTTTCGAGGTCAATCCCGAGAAGATGCTCGTCATCGGCGGTCCGTGTCATGCCGAAGAGGTGGCTCTTGATCGTCCCAGCTTCCTGACTGTAGGATGCCATGACGTGTCGCTGGCCGAGGAGTTTGGCAAATGTCTCAACTCGCCGACCACACGCACCATACCCTCGAGCGATGTCGAAGGTATCGAGTATGCCGCTGTGCTCAAGAATGTCTATTCAATAGCTTCGGGCATAATCCACGGCATGAAGGGCGGGGACAATTTTCTGGCAATGCTCGTGAGCAACGCCATCAGGGAGATGGAACGCTTTGTCGACGAGGTGTGTCCGCGTCCGCGCTGCATATGCGACTCGGTCTATCTCGGTGACCTGCTCGTGACTGCCTACTCGCGGTTCTCGCGCAACCATAACTTCGGTTCCATCATTGGCAAGGGCTACTCGGTGTCGACCGCCCGCATGGAGATGGAACAGACGGCCGAGGGATATTACGGAGCCAAGTGTATCAAGGAAATCAACAAGCAGTATTGTGTGGAGATGCCTATCCTCGATGCCGTTTATGACATACTCTACCGTCACGCCAACGCCGAGCGTTCGATGCGAGCTCTCGGCAAATGGTTTATATGACACAAATCGAAAAATGTTACTCTAAAAAATATAAAAACATGAAAACTATCAACGTCGACATTAAGGATGTCCTCTCGACCGTAAGCCGCGAGGATATCAACAGCCTTGACGGCAAAGCTACTGAAGCTCTTGACAAGGTGCTCAACGGCACAGGAGCCGGCAATGATTTCCTCGGCTGGGTAAACCTTCCCACCGACACCACCGAGGCTCTTCTTGACGACATCATCGCATGCGCCGACCAGCTTCGCGCTACCTGCGACACTGTGGTTGCCATCGGCATCGGCGGTAGCTATCTCGGAGCCAAGGCTGTAATCGAGGCTCTGAGCGACAGCTTCGCTGCATATCGTCCCGGTGTGCAGGGCGAGCCCAAAGTGCTCTTCGCTGGTCAGAATATCGGTGAGGACTATATGTATGAGCTCCAGGATTATCTCAAGGATAAGCGTTTCGGTATCATCGTAATTTCCAAGAGCGGCACCACTACCGAGCCCGCTATCGCATTCCGTCTGCTCAAGGAGCAGCTCGAGCGTCAGCTCGGAGTCGAGGAGGCCCGCAAGCGCATCGTTGCCATCACCGACGCCCAGCGCGGTGCTCTCCGCAGCCTCGCCACAGAGGAGGGTTACAAGACATTTGTGATTGCCGACAATGTAGGTGGCCGTTTCTCTGTGCTCACCCCCGTAGGTCTGCTTCCAATTGCTGTGGCCGGATATGACATCCGCGCGCTCATTGACGGTGCGGCCGAGATGGAGAAAGCCACATCAGAGGCCAACGACCAGAACCCCGCCTATCTCTATGCCGTTA
The DNA here is from genome assembly GCF_910574735.1 of Duncaniella muricolitica. Classification (NCBI taxonomy): domain Bacteria; kingdom Pseudomonadati; phylum Bacteroidota; class Bacteroidia; order Bacteroidales; family Muribaculaceae; genus Duncaniella; species Duncaniella muricolitica. The sequence continues at coordinate 24,331 of NZ_CAJTCF010000017.1, forward strand.
CCCGCAACGCGCTCTACAATGCCGGCAAGAAGGTGGAGATACTTGTCAACTACAATCCCAAGCTCCACTACTTCGGAGAATGGTGGAAGCAGCTCTACGGCGAGAGCGAGGGCAAGGACGGCAAGGGCATCTTCCCCGCAGCAGTCGACAACTCCACCGATCTTCACTCCATGGGCCAGTGGATACAGGAGGGCGAGCGCATTATCTTCGAGACCGTTATCTCGGTGCTCGAGCAGAAGCATGAGAAGCTCATCCCCTCTGACGAGGCCAACCTTGACGGTCTTAACTATATCGCCGGCAAGCATATCGACGAGGTCAACAAGATGGCCGAGCTCGGCACACGCATAGCCCACGTTGACGGCGGTGTGCCCAACATGCTCATCACTATCCCCGCTCTCCGCGAGAAATATCTCGGCCAGCTTATCTATTTCTTCGAGAAGGCTTGCGGCATCAGTGGATATATACTCGATGTCAATCCTTTCAATCAGCCTGGTGTCGAGGCCTACAAGCGCAACATGTTTGCCCTTCTCCAGAAGCCCGGCTATGAAAAAGAGACAGAAGCTATCCAGTCACGTCTGAAATAATCTAAAGGATATAAAAGGACAAAAGATTCAATAGGAACAAAAGTTTATAACAATCTAAAAACTTTTGTTCCTATTGAATCTTTTGTCCTTTTATATCTTTAGATGTCTGTTTATTTTATCCTCATCTTCACTGAGCGGCTGTCGGCGGTGATGATATAGACACCGGCAACAAGAGCGGGAGTGACTGGTGAGGCTTGTGTCAGTGTGGCGATATGCGAGCCGTTCATGTCATAGACATTTGCTTCATGAGTGGCCGAGGGGGCGAGTGCGAGAGTATTGCCTATGGTCAATACATCTATTGTGGTGTCTTTGTCCGTTACAGTCTCAAGTCCGCTCATTTTAGAGACTGTAATATGGATTGCCGATTTGGCATCCTTGCGCAGCATTTTGACAGGAATCCACTCAGAGTCAGCCGATGTGCGATAGACCGGGACAGCTTCAAAAGTCCCTTCATACATAAAAGCCTCGGCCGGAACAGTGAATGACGGCAATGACACATAGCGGTTGTCGGGCAGAGATAGTGTCTCGCCCTCGGCATAGGTGACATTGCCGGCGGCGTCGCTGAGCCTTAGTCCGAAAGTAACGGCGGGGGCGTTGCCTGTGAAGTTTTTTATATCGGTTTTGACTGTTAAAGATGAGTTTTTATCACCGAGTGTCACATAGCTTTCTGGAGAACTTACACCCTCCGAGCATACCATCCACGACTGCATCTGTCCGGGACGGCCAAGAGGATAGAAAATCATGGCTGATTGTCCGTAGACATAGCTGCCGAGCGACGACATGTCATAATAGCCTCCTCCAGCTCCGAATCCCCAGTTGACATGGGCCTTGCCGTTGGAGTCATAGCCGTCGATAACGAATGCGTGTCCGAGATAGTAGTCTGTATATCCTCCGTAGTATACAGGAAACCCGTCTGCAATGGCATCAAACACGAGTTCTGTCCATGTCGCATCGTCAAAATATTCGCGGTCGGCCAATACCGATTCGGACGAATAGCTGAAATGGTCGACTGCGGCTCGGAACGCATCGTCTATAAACGCGCCGCTGTCGGGCGTGTATTCCGCATCGGCCGCTATGCCACAGTGATACATTATGGTGGCTACAGCCTCGGCCTGAGCCTGTGTGTATTCACCGCGGTAATTATCGAGCATTTCCTCCCAGCGATAGGTGGTGGCTCCGAAATCGGCTGTAAGTTTTGCCGATAGCTGGCCGTAGCTCCATTTGAGTGATTTCGAGCCCACCCCATTGGTCGGATATTTGTGATAACGCATTATCTGGGCCATGGCAGTGGCTACACAGCTCGTCTTGCATCGTTTGCCTGTGGCATATTCCGGACACATGTCATTATAGGGTGACGTCTGGCCCCATTCGGTGGTGATAAGCGGTGTCACCGATGTGGGGCGGGTGGCTGTCATTGAAAGGGCTGTGAGGAGTGAGCCTATGAGTAAGATATGCTTTTTCATATGTGGGGTGTCAATTGTCCATAAATACGAGGTAGACAGCGATTATAAGGAGGCAGAAGGCCAGGAAATGGTTCCAGTGAAGGGCCTCACCGCGAAAAAACAGTATGGTGAATACTGTAAATATCATCAGAGAGATTACCTCCTGTATCACTTTGAGTTGCAGTAGTGAGAATGCTCCGCCGTTTTCGTGGAATCCGTAGCGGTTTGCCGGCACCATGAAGCAGTATTCAAACAGTGCTATACCCCATGACAGCAATATTACTGTTATGAGTGGAGTTGCCGAGGTTATGACCTTCATCTGCTGGAGCTTGAGCTGGCCATACCATGCGAATGTCATGAATATGTTGGACACGACGAGGAGTCCGACAGTAAGCCATCCGTTCATTTCATTGTTTTTTAGTTTCTCAGAAAGATGTCATGCGTGGGGTGTCGTCGGGATTGGCGAGGATAGAGTCGAGACGGCCGGCCTCGATGTAGCCGATGAGAGCCTCATAGAGTATCTCTTTGCTTTTGGCGAGGGTCACGGCGCGTTTGAGCGGAGTCATATAGTCGTTTCCGGCGGCAAGATAGTCGATGGTGGCGAGACGGTAATGTCGGGTCGGATCAATGGGGCGTCCGTCTATAGTAACACTGTTGAGCTTGTGGGTGGACGGGTCATAAAGCACCTTTACGTTTGAACTCACGCCCTGGCCTTCCTGACCCGACATGATGCCGATGTTTTCGAGCAGGTCCGAGCCGAGAATATCGAGCACCACGATACGGTTTTCAAACGGAGCTATGTCGATAATTTCACCTTTGGTCACCGGTCCGGAAGTGATGGAGTTGCGTATGCCTCCCTTGTTCATGATAGAGAGGTCTACAGGTTTGCCGCAAATCTCGGCACCGCGCATGCGCACAAAGTCGCTGAACAGGTTGAGCATGCGGGTCGATGCGCGCTCAAACTCGTTGGGGCTCTCGCCTATCCGATAGGCGCGCAGAGAGTCGACTTTCACACGATAGGGCTTGATGAGTGCAGCAAAGCGTGTGTCGATGCGCGAGTTCAGACGGTTGTCGACCTTGATCAGCCGAGGTGATACAGTCTTGGTGGCAAGGTTGATGTCGAGTTCACCCACAGCCGATCCGCGTGAGCCGGTCTGGACCACAGTCACTGTATCACCCTCGAGATTGGCTATGCGCCATTGCGGCGACGCAGGATCGGAGGGGTCGATGGCTGTGTGGGAGTGGCCTCCTATGATGATGTCAATATCCTTGCTGCCTTTGGCGATGTCGGTGTCCGACACTCCCTGTGTGACGTCATACCCGAGGTGGCTGACGGCTATCACCATCTCGGCACCCTCCTTGCGCAGTTGTGCGGCGGCCTCGTTGGCTTTCTCGAGAGCATCGAGATACTTCACTCCTGTGCAGTTTTCCTCAGCTATGATGCCGGTAGGGTTGAGGTTGAGACCGATAAATCCAATTTTATGACCCGACACTTCTTTCATTACCGTCGGCACAAAAAGGTCTTCGAGCGCGGTGCCCGAGAGGTCATAGTTGGTGCTGAGACGGGTGCTGTTGACCTGCGACCACTCCTTGGCGAGTCCGTCCATACCGCGGTCAAACTCGTGGTTGCCGAGTATGCGTATGTCGTAGCCCATCTCGTTCATAAGAGCGCGTTCGACCTCGCCGCCGAATATGGTGAAATATAGCGAGCCCTGCACGGCGTCACCGGCATCGACAAGCATCACATTGGCATGTTCGGCTCTAACGCTGTCGATTATGACCTTGCGTCGGGCTATGCCGCCGTTGTCGCGCAGGTCGGGGTCGATGGACGAGTGGGTGTCGTTGGTGTGGAGTATCACCAGGTGGTCCGAATCGGTGTTTTGATTGCTGTTGCACGCGCTTGACAGTCCAAGGCATGCCACAACGGCACCTGCTATCAGAAATCTATCGAGTTTCATTGTGAGATTACTGTATGTTGATTAGTTTATGTGTCTGGAGCGATAGACGCCAGTGTGGATTGTCGAGTATATAGGCTATTGTGTCGGCTATGTTGCTGCCACCCTCATAGTCGGGCGATGAGCAGGGCTGGAGAAAGTAGTGCATGGCCGCGTGGGAGTTGGCTATCTTCTCGACATCCTGCCCGGTGTAGACCACTTTGAGCTCATCGATGCGCTTGAGCCGCACCGTACCACCATCTTTAGGAGAGCATGTTACCCAGTCGACATCCTCGGGCAGCGGATTGGTGCCGTTGGTCTCCACCTGTATGAAAAATCCGGCGTTGTGGAGTATCTCCACCAGCGAGTCGGTGAGCTGTAGCGACGGTTCGCCGCCGGTGATGACTATGTGGCGCGAGGGGAAACGCAGCACGCGTTCGAGTATCTCGCCCTCGGCCATTTCGGAGCCTGCAAAGTGATCCGTGTCGCAGAATCCGCAACGGAGATTGCATCCGCTCAGGCGCAGAAACACCGCAGGGGTGCCCGTATGGAAACCCTCGCCCTGAAGTGAATAGAATAGTTCGTTGACTTTCATCAGTCCTCTTTTACATATGAAGCTATATTGCCCTCGCTCTCTTTTACGTCCACGCGCCAGCAGGTGTCAATCTGGTCGCATATCCAGCGGGCTATGTTTTCGGCTGTGGGGTTAAAGGGTAGTAGCTCGTTGAAATTTCCGTGGTCGAGATAGCTTGTGATACGTTCCTTGATATGTGAGAAATCGGCCACCATGCCGTCGGCGTTAAGTTCGCGCGACTTACAGTGGACAGTCACAATCCAGTTGTGTCCGTGCAGATTGCTGCACTTGCTCTGATATGACAGTTTGAGACGGTGACATCCGGCCACCTCGAAGGTTTTGGTTATATAGTACATTTCTTTTAAAGTTTAGAGTTTATGCATAGATTTGTCGGAAGTTTAGAGATGAATCAGTGATGAGAATCCGCCATGCTATGTATAAACTTTCACCTCTAAACTTTCAACTTTACAAGTCCTTAACTGGGGTGAGCCCTTGTTCGGCGGCGATTTTGTACATAAGCTCGATGGCCGCCTCGCGGTCGTTAGGTGCGATGATGCCGTCGAGTATCGCGTTTTTGATCGTGCTCTTGATGACACCGATTACGGGGCCGCCGGTTATGCCGAATATCTGCATTATTTCATTACCGTCCACCGGAGGTTGGAGATTGCGTATCTCGTCGCGCACATTGAGGTCGGCTATCTTCTCGCGCACGAGGGCAAAGTTGTTGAGCAGACGCTTCACCTTCTCGCGGTTTTTCGACGTGATGTCGGCCTCGCATAGTGTCATGAGGTCCTCCAGATCCTCGCCGGCGTCGTTGATGAGACGTCTCACGGCCGAGTCGGTCACCTCGTCCTCTACCAGTGCTATGGGACGCATGTGCAGCTCCACAAGTTTGGCTACATATTTCATCTTCTGGTCCTGCGGCAGACGCATGTGGCGGAATATGCGCGGCACCATCTTGGAGCCTACAAAATTATGGTTGTGGAAAGTCCATCCCATCTTGTCGTCCCAACGCTTGGTGACGGGCTTGGCTATGTCATGCATCAGCGCGCCCCAGCGCAGCCACACATTGTCGCTCTTTACAGCCACATTGTCGAGTACCTCGAGGGTGTGGCTGAAATTGTCCTTGTGTCCGCGTCCTTTCACGGTGTCGACCCCCTTCATGGCTGCAAGTTCGGGAAATATGAGTTGCAGCAGTCCGCTGTCAAGCAGCAGTTGCCAGCCTGTCGAGGGGCGGGGCGACTTCATGATTTTCATCAGCTCGTCCACAATGCGCTCGCGCGAGATGATGCGTATGCGCTCGGCGTTGCGGCGTATGGCCTCGAAGGTCTCGGGAAATATCTCAAACTGCAGTTGTGTGGCAAACCGTATGGCCCTCATCATGCGCAGCGGGTCGTCGCTGAATGTTATGTCGGGGTCGAGCGGAGTGCGCAGCAGACGGGCCCGCATGTCGTCGAGTCCGCCGAAGAGGTCTATGAGCTGTCCGAAACCCTCGCGATTGACCCGTAGGGCCAGGGCGTTGACTGTGAAGTCGCGGCGTGAGAGGTCTTCCTCGAGAGTGCCGTCCTCCACTATGGGTTTGCGCGAGTCGCGCTGATATGATTCCTTGCGTGCGCCCACAAACTCCAGCTCCATGTCTTTGCGCTTGACCTGGGCTGTGCCGAAGTTGCGAAACACCGTCAGGTGGGTGCCTCGGCCGAGGCGTTGTGCCACGACTTCGGCAAGCTCAATGCCACTGCCGACGGTCACAAAGTCTATATCCTTGGAGGGGCGTTCGAGAAAGAGGTCGCGCACACAGCCTCCTACGGCATAACAAGGCCGTCCGATCGAGTCGGCGGCCTCGCCTATGGCGTGGAACAGCGGGGAGTCTATTTTTGTAAGTACTTTATCTAACTGGTTTATTATCATTGGTCTGTTGCTCTGTCAGTCGAGAGGAAGCATCTCCTCGGGGGCGGTCGTGATGCACTCCACGTGGTCGGCGTGTACTATATAGGTGTTCTCGATGCCTACGGCACCTGTGTGGGGTATAACAAATTTAGGCTCGAGTGCTATCACGTTATGTTGCTGCAATATGTCGCGGCTGCGCGGGGCTATGACCGGCAGCTCGTTAATCTCGATGCCCACGCCGTGGCCTATGAAGCCGGCGTGCTGGCGGTGGCCCATGTAGTAGGGCTTGAGTCCGGCGGCCTCGACTATTTCGTCGGCTTTGTTCCACAGGCTTTTGGCCTCAGTCCCGGGACGCATCATGTCGCATAGTGCGCGATGGATGTCTATGGAGCACTGATGGGCGCGCTTGGCGAGCGGGTCGATGTCGCCGAGCGTGAACACTCTGGTCATGTCGGTCATATATCCGTTATAGTTTCCGTTGATGTCGACCATCACGGTGGTGCCCGGCTTGATGAGAGTGCCGTTGGCACCTACAGGGAGCGAAGGGTCCATGCCGGCACCCCCCATGGCAAAGTCATAAGGCGACGGGGCGTCGGCGTTGTCGCCGGCGAGTATGTTGCCCATATACAGCTCCATGGAGTCGCCGCTGATGCGGAATTGCCCCAGACATCCCTGCATGCGGCTCATGTGCTCTATGGCCACCTGAAGGTCATAGTCGCTCATGCCCTCCTGAAAGAGTCCGGGTATGCGCTTGTACACGCGTGTCTGTTTCGCACCCGACTCGCGCAGCATCCTGAGAGCCATGGGGGGCTTTACTGCTCTCACTTCGCGCATGACGGCCGAGGCGTTTTTCAGTTCAGAGCCGGGAAACAACTTCATCAGACGTGTGACGGTGGAGTAGGGGAGCACGTCGAGTTCGATACCTATCGAGTCGGGCGTGCTCATGCCTATCGAACCTGTGATATCCTCGGGTTTTCGTATATACACTATGCCGTCGCCCTCCAGCTCCACCGGACGGCGTATGAAAAATACCGGCATCCCTTTGAGCGGAACGTAGGCATATCCGGCATAGACACGGCCGGTGAGGTAATAGATGTTGGCGTTGTCGCTGAGCAGAATGGCCTCCACTGAGGCTGAGGCCATTCTGTTGCGTATATGGTCGAGACGCAGGTTGTATTCGTCTTCGGGCCAGAGTATCAGGCGTGATTCCTGGATATTTTTCATTATGCGGGTCGGATTATTCGTCGATGTCAGCTATTTCGGCAGCCGAGAGTCGTTTGAGCGAGATAATGGTCTGGCCTGCGGCGTTTTTGAGCAGAGTGGTGTCGGGTGAGGAGCCTTTGGTGGCGTTGTCAACGCTCTCGAGGGCGAGCAGAAATGCCTGTTCGGTCGCGATGTCGGGACACATCATGCGCGAGGTGGCAAGATTTTTGAACTCTATGCCGTTGCCTTTGTCGAGATTGACGATGATGTCGCCGTTGAGTACGTTACATCCGGCGTTGCCATGGATCTTGTGCTCGTCCACGTCAATGACGATTCTGACGTTGGCCGAGATGGCGGCTCCCTCGATTTCAGTCACGCGCCATGCTCCGTTGAGAAACGCGAGGTTATGACGACGCAGCTTCATGAGTGGTGTGGATGTCGATGACAGCAGCACCATATTGGAGGGGTCGGTAAACTGATATGACTCGGCCTGGTTGAGTGCCTGGTTGACGGCATACTCATAGGGGGCGTTGTCACATGCTTTCATTGTCGAGATAAGTTCGCCTGCGGGCACTATCTTCGAGCCTTTGATGTTCCAGGCTCCGTTGAGATAGTTGCAGCCGTTATATCCGATGACGCTGACCATTCCCGGGGTGGCCTCGTTGATGGTAAATGTGAGTTTGGGATGGTTTTCGCCATTGACCACTACGTTTTCGCCATTGACTTCTACGATTGACCATTCGCCGTCAAATGTCTTGAGTATATCGCTTATGGGTGTGACCTCTACGGCCTCGACCTTGGTGGCGGGGACGCTGTCGGGGGTCTTGTCGGCCTTGGAGGAGTTGCGGAGCGAGCCGCAGCCGGTGGTTGTGAGTGCCATAATAGCTAACGCGGGTATAAAATGTGTCAGTTTCATAATTTTCGTTTATATGATGATTATAGAATTATAACGTCCCCGGAGGGCGTTTGTGCATATAATCTGCAAAATTACTCAAAAAAGAGATACAAATGTTTCAAAAGGACAAAAGATACAAAAGTTTTTTATTTCAGACATACGCACAGGGGTATTCTGAAATAAAAAACTGTTGTATCTTTTGTCCTTCTGAGACTTTTGTATCAGATTTCCCTTATGTTATTTCACAAGGAATTTCTTACCGTCGCGGATATAGATGCCGGGAGTGAGATTGCCCTTGACTTCGATACCCATCAGATTGTAGATCTTGCCGTTGCCGGTCGAGGTCTCCGAGTCGGTGATGATGTCCTCGATGCCCGAGAGATCACCGGGGGTGAACTCAAAGCTGCGGATGCGCCACTTGGTGCCGGCGGTATAGTAATTGTAAGTCTTTCCGGCTTCAAGCTCATAGGTGATGTAGTCATCTGCGTCAACACCGTTGGGCGCAAATGAGCCTGACTTGACTACGGTGGTGCCGTCCGACAGAGTGGCGTCAAGTGTGGTTTTTGTGTCACCGTTGACAAACATGTTGATGGACTTGTTGTTTGCCACTGCGGCTGCAAACACGATTTTGAGCGTGCCGGGTACGTTGGGGCTGAATTTGATTTCCAGGCCGTTCTGATCGCCGCGGACATCCTTCGCGTTGGAGAAATCCCATTCACCTATTCCTGCCTGTGAGCCTTTTGAAGTGTTGTCAAGGAACTCTGCGGTGATGTTTTCACGCACTACAGTTTTGTTGGCGGGTTCGGTTCCGTTGGCGGTCCATGAATTGCCGACTTCTTCCTCATCGCCCGGATCGGGGGTGACTACATCGTCCGGATCGGGCTCGGGCACATAGTTGGGGTCATAGGCGGGGAGTTGCACGGCAGCGTCGGCAGTGGTGCGTGTGCCGTTGAGCATCTTGGCCGAAGTGCCGGCGTTGCCCTTGTCTACGATATCCTGCACGAGCGAGTTGATATAGTGCTCGAGGTTGGAGTAACCGTCGGCTGTGATTTTGGCACCGTCGGTGGGATCGTTGGGATTGAGGCCGTTTGCCTTTTCCCACTCGTCGGGTATACCGTCGCCGTCTGTGTCAGTCTTGGCTGTGCCGGCATTGAGCTTGGGCCAGCCGTCACCGCCGGTGAGGCCTTTGACATCGGTCTGGGTGTTGATGAAACCTTTGTCGAGTCCGCTGCCTGTCGATGCCGGTGAGTCATATTGGCGGTATTTGTTCTTTGCCTCGGAGGCTATGGTCTTGTCGAGCTCGTCGCGTCTTAGTGATGCACCGGCATAGTTGGTCACATTGTTCCAAGTGTCGGCATAATTGTGAGTGGTGGTGTAGACATACTCGATGGGAGTCTCGGACTTGATTTCCTTTTTTATCTCGGCCTGCTTGGCCGCGGTGTTGGCAAGGTCATCCCAGTCGCTCCATGTAATTTGTGAGTAGATACCATCAGTCCAGTTGTCTTTATATATGTCGGGATGACTGATATTGTAATTGCCGTCTACGTAATATTTGCCTATGAGGTGAAGAGCGGGAGCATAGGCGGGATAGTCAGTAACATATTTGTTGTTACGCACTCCTACGGCGGCGATACGTTTTTGTTTGTTCTTTGTCCAGTAGGCATTGCCGGGGCCGGGGATATATAAGTTATTGACGATATTGACCTTCATACCCTCGCCTCCGTAACATTCCTCGCCGCTATAGTTATATATGACGTTGTTGCGCATGTCCATCTGCTCTTTGAGCTGAGTGGTCGGGCGCGGGCCGAGGCGCGGAGCACGCGAAGTGTGGTGGGCAAGCAGGTTGTGGTGATATGAAGCCTTGCGTCCGCCCCAGTTGCCGCCATAGCCGTGATTGAGCTTGCTGTGGCCTTTCACGAGGCTCTGGCTTACGATACACCACTGTACGGTGGTGCGCGAGCAGCCTACAAATGAGAGACACTCGTCGATGCTCCAGCTCACCGAGCAGTGGTCGACGATGATGTCCTTCTGGTCGATGGCTCCGAGACCGTCCCAGCCGTCGCAGGCTCCGCTGTTGGCCATCTCCTCTGTGATATTCTTGTTGCCCGGACGGAAACGCATGAAGCGTATGATCACGTTGTCGGCCGAGATGGTAAACTGATATTCCGCTATACATACACCGTCGCCGGGTGCTGTCTGGCCAGCTATGGTCACATTGCCGTTGCGCAGCTTGAGTTCGCTTTTAAGATGAATTGTACCGTCGACGTCAAATACGATGGTGCGGGGACCTTTCTGTTCACAAGCCCAGCGGAATGAACCTTCGCCCGAGTCATTGAGATTGGTGACATGATACACTGCGCCACCGCGTCCTCCTGTCGTGTAGCGTCCGTAGCCCTCGGCTCCGGGAAACGCCTCACGTTGCTGCGACATGGCTATGCCCGGGACGAGCATGCATGATGCAAACAGTAAGCTACTGAGTAGATTTCCTTTCATGATATTTTTTTTGTGTGTAGTTGTTGTGTCTTTCACATGTAATCTCGGCAAAAGTAACAATTAATCCCAATAAATACAATAATTAAATAAGGAAAAGTGATGAACAGTGCCGAAAAAGTGCCGAAAAAGGCGTTTAAACGTTAAAATAGTGTTAAAATAGACACGAACTCTTGCACGGTATGGAAAAAGTCCATAACTTTGCATCGCAATTCTGAGGGACACCACTCCTAAACGATGAGTCTCGAACGAAGAGCCCACTGAATGGCGATTTAGTGTAGAGGCCTAGCACGCCGCCCTCTCACGGCGGAAACCCGGGTTCGAATCCCGGATTCGCTACAAGCCCGAAAGCCGGATTCTACGGAGAGTCCGGCTTTCATTTTTATTATCCCATGTGTGGGGCAATAAAACAGTCGTAGTCAATCGCGCCATCATTATTACATCTCACAATATCATGAAACGATTATTACTTTTTCTGCTTGTCGCAGTGACGCTCGGTCTGACGGGCCGTACGCAATCAAAGCAACTGTATGATTTCGTAGTGCCGCGTGACGGCTCGTTTCGTCAGGCCCTCGATGCGGCCAACAATCGCGAGGACACCACCGCACGTTTCCGAATATTCATAATGCAAGGCGACTATGTGATACCCACCGAAGGCACCACCACCGGCGGCGACGGCAAGGAGTATGGCGACGCCCGCTCCTATCTCAAAGCCCCCAACACTTCTATAATAGGGGAGGATCGTGACCTTACCGTGCTCACCAACACTGTGCCCGAGGCTACGTGGGACAACGGTTTCGGCAAAGCCAACCCCCTCGAAGGCATAGGCCGCGGCGATGTGCTCATTATCGAGAGCCCTGCCACACGCACCTATCTCCAGGACCTCACCATGCGCAGCGGCATGGCCGACCACACAGGCCGAAACATCGTGCTCCATGACCGCTCGGACCTCACGGTAGCCAAAAATATCTGCATCTGGGGCTATCAGGACACCTATGTCAGCAATAACCAGCAAGGCCGTTTTTACTTTGACGGCGGAGTCATACGCGGCCGCACCGATTACATCTGCGGCAAGGGCGACGTAGTCTATGACGGCGTCACCTTTCAGCAGTGTGGCAAGGGCGGCTATCTCGCCGTGCCCTCCGTGCCGCGCAATTTCGGCTACGTGATGCTCGGCTGCTACATCAAGAGCGAGACCCCCGACGTCACCTATTACCTCGGCCGTCCCTGGGGCAAGGGCACTCCCCGCGCCATATGGATTGACACCAAGGTCGACACTGCTCCCATCACGAAGGACAAAGGCGGATATAACGGATGGGCCGACATGAGTGGCGGCTGGCCGGCGATATTTGCCGAGCATGGCACCCGTCTCGTCTCGGGCGAAGCAGTGGATCTCAACGGACGTCGCTCGCTTTACACCGACAGGGATGGCAAGACACATCTCAACCATGCCGTGCTTTCCGACGCCGAGGCTGCCGTGTATACCCGCGCCAATGTGCTCGGCGAGTGGGACCCCGTTCTGCTCACCGGCGATGCTACCCCTGTCAGAGATGTACGTCTTGTCAAAGGCCGTCTCTCCTGGACCGGCAGCGACGACGCTCTGCTCTATGCCATATGCCGCAACGGCAAGGTGGTCGACTTTACCGTCGATACCACATATAATATAGGTAAGGCTGCCAAGACTGACCGATGGTCGGTACGTGCGGCCAATCAGATGGGCGGTCTCGGAGCCGCGGTAGAGGCTGCAAAATGAACAGTGACAACAGTCTGGAACTCTTTCCGCTTGTCGACACCGAGGGCAATGTCATAGGGCGGGCCACACGCGGAGAGTGTCACGGCGGGAGCATGCTGCTTCACCCCGTAGTGCATCTTCATCTGTTTGATGCCGACGGACGCCTCTATCTGCAACGACGCCCTGAGTGGAAGGACATACAGCCGGGCAAATGGGACACTGCTGTCGGTGGCCATGTGGATTATGGCGAGGAGGTGACCGACGCGCTCGTGCGTGAGACTCGCGAGGAGCTTGGCCTGGAGATTGAGGCCGGCGACGCAAGACTGTTGCGACGCTATGTGTTTGAGAGCGACCGCGAGCGCGAACTGGTCAATGCCTACATGCTCGTGAGCGACCGCGCCCCCGCGCCTACCGACGAGCTTGACGGCGGACGATTCTGGAGTCGCGAAGAGATACTCTCATCGATGGGGCGCGAGGTGTTCACGCCCAACTTCGAGCGGGAATATATGATGCTCTTCGAGTAAGAAGATACAAAAGTTTCAAAAGGACAAAAGAAACATAAGTTTTTTTACACAAAGACTAAAAGGTAAAAATAATTTACTCCGGTCTCAGAGGGTGTTTAATAAAAACTTATGTTTCTTTTGTCCTTTTGAAACTTTTGTATCCCGTTAATCTTAACATCTATTATTAAAAACTGTGTGGTGAGTGTGGATAATTATACCTAAATTTGCTCACTAAACATGAATATCACTCACGGATGGCTACTGAAAAATCACTTGACGACATAGAGCTTGTGGAGCGGCTGAGGGACCCCTCGACCTGCCGTGCGGCTTTTTGCGATATGATAAAGCTCTATACCGAGCCTCTGTATCGTCAGATTCGCCGTATGGTGCAGAGCCATGACGATGCCAACGACCTGCTGCAGAATACATTTCTCAAGGCCTGGCAGAATATCGAGAATTTTCGTGGCGACGCCAAGCTCTCGACCTGGCTCTACAAGATTGCGGTCAACGAGAGCCTCTCGCATCTGGAGCGCGAGCGCAAGCGTCAAGGCCTGTCGATTGACGACGAGGAGTCTCATCTGGTCAATCTCATTGAGGCCGACAAGGATATCGACGGTGACCGCCTCGCCCAATTGTTGCGCGAGGCGATAGCCGGATTGCCTGAAAAACAGCGGCTTGTGTTTAATATGCGTTACTATGACGACATGAAATACGAGCAGATGTCGGAGATTCTCGGCACCTCCGTCGGCGCGCTTAAAGCGTCCTATCACCTTGCCGTGAAAAAAATTGAGCAATTTTTCTCCTCCTATGACTAAACCATTGCATACAAAGGGAGTCAAAAGATATATAATTAAAAGACACAGGAAATGAAAGATATACTCGAAAAAGTGAACCGCAATGACGGTATGACCGTGCCGGACGGGTATTTCGACGATTTCGCAGCCCGTATGGCGGCCTCGTTGCCTGAGCGCGAGTGGGAGAAGCCCGCTCAGCGCGTGATGCCTCGCAGTTTCTGGCAGAAGGTGCGTCCGTATGTCTATCTCGCAGCCATGTTTATGGGTGTGTGGTGCATGATGAAGATGTTTGACCTCATGCGCCCCGACACGAGCGGTCTGTCGTTTGACTCCAATCCCGTGCTTGCCGCCGCCGTGGGCAATGACTATTTTGTGAGCGACTATGTCATGACTCAGGGCGATGTGAGCGAGTATGAGCTGATGGACGCGCTCTATGAAACAGGGTTCACCCCCGGAGAGTATGACGACAATATTCAGGTCGAATTGTAACGAAATATCACGCAAAACTATGATAAAGAAGCTATTATTTATCCTTATCGCGCTATTGCTGCTCCCTATCGCCATGACGGCACAGAAGCCCACTGACCGTGAGCGTCAGGTGTGGATGAAAGAGATGCAGCAGTATAAGAACGATTATATTTCGCGCAAACTCGAGCTTTCCGAAGAGCAGAAGACTAAGTTTTTACCCATTTATAACCGCATGGAGAGCGAAATCCGAAAGATTTCCGGCCAGACCATGCGTATGGAACGCGAGGTGAGAAAGAAAGGTGACGCCGCCACTGACCTCGAGTGTGAGAAGGCGGCCGAGGCCCAGTTTGAACTCAAGGCCAAAGAGGCTCAGATCGAGATTAAATATTTTAAGGAGTTCAAGACCGTGCTAAGCCCGCGACAGTTGCTTAAACTTAAAAAAGCCGAGAGGGATTTCTCACGCGAACTGATGAAAAAACATACCGAGAAGCAAAACAAAAACAGGCATAAAAAATAAATCCTGCACATTGATATAGTTGTATCACAATTACCTGATATTTGCAGGAAGATACGAAAGGACAAAAGTTTCAAAAAAGCGATATTCTTTTTGAAGCTTTTGTCCTTTTGTGATTCAGGCAGGTAAAAGACTCCGTCGTTTCAATAATATACTAACCTATCCTATATCTATTATGCTGAGAATCTTCAGATATTTGACAGTCACGGCTTTATTGCTGTGGGCAGGTGTCGCGGTCGCTCAGACAGCCCGTAAGGTAAAGACTCCCGACTTTGCCTATCCGGAGACCGTGAGCACTCAGTCCCGTAAAAATCTTGCTACGGCCCTTGCCGCCGGCAATAGCGAGGGTGTGTTGCGCAGTCTGCTCGACTATACATTGGCCCGAAGCTCGGTCTCGGCCGACAATCTTACGGCGAGTCTGGCTCTGGTCGACTCGGTGGTCGGTGTGAGCTCTGACCCTGTGCTCCGCGCCATGCTCCTGACTCTCGAGGCTGAGCTATATAATAATGTATATCAGTCATCGAGATGGAAGTATGACCGGCGCACCGCTCCGCTTTTCCCGCTTCCGGCCGACTACACCGAGTGGAGCGGACAGCAGTTTCGTCACACTATAAGCAGTCTTGTCGACAGCGCGCTGACCGACAGTGCTGCCCTGCGTGCCGTGCCTCTTGCCTCCTATAAGAGTGCAGTGAGCCAGAACCATTACACCACAGTGTATTATCCCACGCTTTATAATTTTGTCATCACGCGGGCCATCGACATGATGACCGACTGGGGTGATGTGTCCATCGGGCGGGTATTGTCGCTTTACGACCTGTTGATAGCCTCCTCGTCGGTCGACTCGGCTCCCGGAGTCAATGCCCGCCTCGGCCGTCTTGTCTATGAGGTGAGGCGCAGACCTGAGTCGCGCTATTTTTCCTCCGACGGCTACATGCAGTCGCCTTTGATGGAACTTTACCGCTCATATCTCACCTCGGCCGGCAAGCCTGCCACTCAATATGCAGGCGATATACTTCTTGAAGTACCCGTCTATGGAGTCAGCTACAGGCGCGAATTGTATGATTACATTATCGCGTTTCTCAAAGATTGTCCGGCCTATTGGCGCAAGGACTGTCTGCTCGGTAGACTCAATCAGATGAAGGAGCGGGAGGTGTCGCTCACCTCACCCATTGTCACGGGACCCGGGCGCGAGGTGGAGCTGAAGATGCATCTGACCAATGTCGACCGTCTGACCGTTGATATATATGACGTATCGTCATCCCCGGTGACAGACTTCGACTTCACATTCACTTCCGGCATGGCCGGTGCGCGCCGTGTGGCCTCGCTCCCTGTCGAGGTGAGCGGCGAGCGAGTGCCTTTTGATGTGACGCGCAGTGTGACATATAGCTTCGATCGCCCCGGCACTTACGTAGCCGTGCCTGTAGTGGCCGGTAATACAATCCGACGCCGGGATGTCCGTAAGATTCATGTCACCGGCATAGCCTTGTGTGCCACGAGTTTTCTTGACCGCACCGTATGGGCTGTCGATGCCGAGACCGGTGCGCCTCTCCCCGATGTGACCGTCAGTGTCAACACAGCTCCTTACAGCAAGGGCAGTGTGACCCGCAAGGTGGGCGTGACCGACGCCGAGGGTTCCGTAGTGGTTACCGACAGCAGGGGAGTGATAGTTGCGTCAAAGGGAACGGACAGGTATGCCCTTCCGCTGCACATCTACGGCTATAACTACGACCGACCCGACAAGTGGATTATGGCTGTCAACGGATACACTTCTCTTCCCGTCTATCATCTTGGCGACACGGCCCGCTGGGTGGCTGTGTGCTATGAATATAAAGGTGGTCTCAGCCGGCCTTACGCCGGCCGTCAGGTCAAGGCGGTGCTCTATGACGCCAATTCTGTGGCCGTCGATACGCTCGATGTGACCACCGACCGCTTCGGACGCGCTACGGGTGAGTTTGCTCTGCCGGCTGACGGTCTTACAGGTCGTTTTCAGATTAATGTCGACGGCCGTGGGGGGCTTGGATTTGAGGTTTCCGACTATAAACTTCCGACATTCATGGTGTCGGCCCCTCGTGTCGAGCAGGACGCTCCCGCGCCTGGATGTGTGACACTTCGCGGCAAGGTCGAGACCTATGCCGGCTTCCCGCTTGCCGATGCAGAGGTCTCGATGGACCTCAGTGTGTCCGAGCGTCCGCGCTGGTGGTATCCCTCGTCGAGCTATGATGTCTATGCGGCTAAAGCGCGCACCGATGCTTCGGGCCGTTACGAGATAGTGGTCCCCGATAGCGTGTTTGCCTCCTCGCCTATCCCCGCAGGCTATTATACGGCCGCTGTGTCGGTACTCTCCTCGGCCGGCGAGACTCAGACCGGCAGTGTGTCGTTTGGCCGCTCCGAGCGTTACATCATCAAGGCTGATATTCCCGCGAACTTCGATTTGTCCAAAGGCCGTATGCCTGTCAATGTAAGGGTGGTTAATTATGAGGATTCTGTCGTCGGCCGCTCCGCCATTCTCTCGATACAGCGGGCCGATTCGGTGGTCGTGGCTGTCAGAGACATACGCGGCCGCGACGATATGCACGTCTCGGCTCTCGCCCAGGGTGTGTATAATGTCGTGATAACATGTGCCGACGCCGATACACTCCGCCGCCAGCTCATACTTTACAACCCCTCGGCCACAGAGTCGCCTGTCAAAGACGAACTGTTGTGGTCGCCCGACTGGTCGCTCAAGGTTGATGGCCGCAGCGGTGAAGGCTCGTGGCTCTATGCTGCCGGCTGTGACACTCATGTGCTTGCGACTGTGTGGACGCCCGACAGTGTCGTGAGCCGCCGTTGGGTCGAGGCCCGCAAGGGTTTCAACCGTCTCGACGTACGTCTGCCCAAGGGTATTGACAAGGCTACTCTTACTATCATGGCTACAGGCGGTTACCGCACGGAGAGCCGCGACATTACGGTGACCAGGGCCGACAGCGGCCCGGGACTGAAGATTGTGGCCGAGTCGTTCCGCGACCGCACTGTTCCCGGTGGTGACGAGACATGGACATTCCGTATAGTCGACACTCGTGGCGACGGTCGCGAGGCTGCCGTGATAGCCGATATGTACAACACCGCGCTCGACGCCATAGCCCGCTCTGATTGGAATCTGCATTTCACCAAGGGCTATCAGCCCAGGCTCAGATGCAATACGTCTGACATTGCCGGTAGCAGCAATTTCTATATAAGTATTCCTGTCGGCTCGGGTCGTACTCTGAGATGTCCCTCATTGGAAGTCCCGTCGTTTGATACATACGGCCGTCCGCTGTCATCCTATCTCAACGGAGGCTGGGGACTACGCAGCATGAAGATGTCAAGAGCTATGGGAGCTGTCGAGATGGCCGAATGTGACATGGTTGCCGACATGGGCGATGCTCCCATGCTCACCGGTGCGGTCAATGGATTGGTGCGTGAGCACAAGGAGGTGATTACTGTGGAAGAGGCTGCTGCTGAGGCGATGCCGGTGGCCGATTCCGAAGGAGGTGCCGCCCGTGAGAATGCTCCTGCCTTTACATATCGTGATTCAAATGTGCCGCTCGCATTCTTCCGCCCCTCGCTTGTCACAGACAGCGAAGGCCGTCTCGAACTGAAATTTACCGTGCCCGATGCCAATACTACCTGGGGATTCCGCGCGCTCGCGTTTACCGACTCACTCCTCTCGGCCAATTTCTCACGCGATGTCGTGGCCTCCAAGGATATTATGGTGCAGCCTAATCTTCCCCGCTTCCTGCGCACGGGTGATGTCGCTGTGATCAGGGCTTCGGTCATGAACGCCACCGCCGAAGTGCAGCATGTGATGACCGATGTCGAGATATTCAACCCCACCGACGGCAGCACCATCCTGACGCTCCATCGTCCCGACACCATCGCTCCGCATGGCAGCGCAGTAGTTGAGACAACACTGACAGTGCCGTCGGGCATGACTATGGTGGGTTATCGTGTCAAGTCGTCCACATCAGCGTTTGCCGACGGCGAGCAGGCCCTTATCCCTGTGCTTCCGTCGGTGACACCGGTCATCGAGACCATACCTTTCTATATCGACCCATCGCAGAGCGAATATAAGGCCTCGATGCCTTCGATGCCTTATGACGGACATGTCACACTTCAATTTTGTGAAAACCCCGTGTGGTATGTGGTCACGGCTCTCCCCGGATTGCTTCAGAATGAGTCGTCTACGGCTCCCGACGCTGCCCGTGCCATATTCTCGGCCGCGGTGGCCTCGGGCCTGTTGCGCGACAATCCGGCCATAGCCGAGGCCCTGAAAGAGTGGAGTGGGGGAGACGGTTCTTCCGAGATGCTCACCTCCATGCTTGAGCGCAACGAGGAGTTGAAGACTGTGCTGCTCAATGCCACTCCGTGGATGCTCGATGCCCGCAACGACACCGAGCGCATGACGCGTCTGTCACTGCTCTTTGACCGTAAGACCATCGACAAGACCATCAGAGACAACATCGCCCTGCTCTCGCGCCTCTCATGCAAGGAGGGTGGATGGAGCTGGTGTGCCGGCTATCCCGACTATTCCGAATGGGCAACCCGCAGAGTGCTTGCTCACATGGGCCGTCTCGTGCAGCTCGGATTTATGCCCGATAACAGCGCGCTGAAAAAGATGCTTCAAAGCGCGCTTGAGCACGACACGAAGATGACGCTGAAAGATTTCCGTAAATATCCCGACGGTGACTATACGTCCTATGTATATCTTCACGACATGTTTGCCCGGGCTGCATACGGCGCACCCGACAGCCGGATAGTCAACGCAGTCACGCAGAAGATTCTCGCCGGATGGAAGTCTGCCCCCCTCGCGGTCAAGGCTGTCGACGCGCAGGTGCTCTATCGCCACAATTATCGCACTGTGGCCGGAAGCATCCTTGAGTCAATACGCCAGTTTGGAGTCACAAGTCCCGGCAAGGGCATGTATTTCCCCTCTCTTGACAACGCCTGGTACGGGGCTATGGACAAACTCGGCATCACGGCTCTCATACTTGAGACATTCCATATGATTGAGCCCGGATGTGCCGACATCGACCTGCTGCGGCAGTGGCTTATCATTCAGAAAGGAGCGCAGAACTGGGGCTCCTCCTCCGCGGCTACCGATGTAGTGGCGGCTGTGCTCACCACCTCCGGCCGCTGGGTCACCGAGGCCAAAGGAGCTGAACTGAAGATTGGCGGCAAACGCATACGTCCTGAGGGATATGAGCGTCTGACAGGCGAGTTTGAGGTTTCGCTTCCGGCCAAGGAGGTCTCAGGCAAGGAGCTGACTGTCCGTAAGTCGTCTGACTCGCCCGCCTGGGGTGCCGTGTATTGCCGTTATGAGAGCGATATGACCGATGTCAGGGCCTACTCCTGCCCCGAACTGTCAATCGAGAAATCTATACCCGACTCCATGAAAGTAGGCGAGCGTGTCACCATCCGCCTCACTCTCAAGGTCGATGCCGATATGGACTATGTGGCCATTATCGATGACCGTCCCGCATGTCTGGAGCCTGTCGACCAGCTCCCGGCTCCGGTCTATGCCGAGGGCTTGCGTTTCTATCGCGAGAACCGCGACTCGTCGACACGCATATTCATCGACCGTCTGCCCAAGGGTACATATGTGCTCTCCTATGACGTGTGGGTCAATAATGCCGGTTCATACACTTCAGGCATAGCCTCTGTGCAGAGCCAGTATGCCCCACGCTATTCAGCCGGCTCGGCCGGTCATGCGGTAATAGCTAATGAATAAACAGTTAACCTGTCGGGCATCTACATCCCGACAGGTTAATTTAATTTAACACAAAACGGTCTCCAAAATATTTTTGGAGACCGTTTTTTATTGCTAAATTTGCCGGACAGAGCGAAAAAATAGTACATTAAAAAGCTTAGCTTAACGTAAGTCAGTAATCTCAAAATGCATCATTTTTTTAGTAACCTGTCCTTCCCCTCTCTCAAACCATTTACACGTCAACCTCTTCCTCACATGAAAACCGCTTTCACTCTGTTTGCCCTGGTGTTTGTATGCGCGATGGGGCACACTGTTTCGGCTGCCGATAAAGACTTGGATAGCCGCGCTTTGTTGTCTAAACTTGATGACATAGTCGAAAAACGTGAATACTACTACAATCTCCGCAAAGCAAAGGCTGATTCAGTAAAGTCGCTCATCGATATGTCGGCCGATGACAGCGATAAACTCCCGCTTTATTACGAGTGCGGACGTCTGTGGACTGGATTGTCGGCCGATACTGCTGTCAGTGTGCTGGAGTCGGGGCTTGATCTGAGCCGCGAGTTGGGCGATTCGTGCTACGCTCAGAAATTCATCATTGAGCTTTCTCATGCCTACTTCAAGCGCGGCCAGTTGCTTTATTGTCTTTCAGGACTGAAGCACGTAGAGGATAACGGCATCCGGCCCGGTCTCGAACAGCGGTTTCATTACGTGTCGCTTGTAGTGTATTATACCATGGGTGCATTATATATGGAAGAGGACAACAAACTCAACTATTATATAAAACGTGGTAAGGAAAGTGTCGAAAAGGAACTTTCATATCTCTCTCCCGAAGTCGCGACCTATCATTTCTGTGATGCGTTGGACAAGTTTGCCGACCGACGCTATGCCGATATGATAATAAGTCTCCGCAAGATCATCGACAATCCTTCGGCCGGTGATAGCATAAAGGAGGTCTCACATACCCTTTTGGGTGAATGTCATATGTTGGGCGGAAACAATGAGGAAGCCATACGCAACTATGCAATGGGGGCCATGTATGATACAAAGATGGCTAATCTTGATGAAGTGGCCCTCTTGCGGCTTGGTGAGCTACTTTACCGTCTCGGTGACACCACACGTGCCTATAACTATCTCACCGTGTCGTTGGAAAATGCCGTAAAGGGCGACATGAAGTTTAACCTCACCCGTCTTAACGAGGCATTCATGGATGTGTCCAATGCTCAGAACCGGGAGAAACACCAGCGCGTGTCATTACTTGTGGGGCTCGTCGTGATACTTGTCGCGCTCCTGCTTGTCGTGGCCAAGATGATAGCCAACAAGCGTCGCGAGGTGAAACATCTGCGCCGGGTGGAGTCGCGTCTGGCACGCGCCAATCTGGCCAAAGATACATATATAGCGGAATTTATGAACCTTTGTTCGAGCTATATCGAGAGTCTGGAGGATTACAACCGCATGAGTAAACGAAAGATTACAGCCGGCCAGACCGAAGAACTGCTTGCCTACATCAAGTCGGGCAGGATTATCGAGGAACAGCGTCACAAGTTCTATGATGTCTTTGACGATGCGTTGCTTCATATTTTCCCCGATTATATAGCCGATGTCAACAAGCTCCTCCAGCCCGACAAGCAGATAGTCACCCCTTCGCCCAAGGTGCTGACCACCGAGTTGCGAGTGCTTGCGCTCAGCCGTCTCGGCATCGAGGATGCCTCGATAATAGCCCGCTTCCTCGGCATATCGACCAACACTATCTACACCTATCGCAACAAGCTCCGTACCCGCGCCATCAATCGCACTACATTTGAGGAAGATGCACGTAAAATAGGTGCTGTATAAGCCTAAAGCATGGTATATGGTTTTGATAAGTATTTATATTTTATAATACTGCTTATATGTATAACTACTTAAATATCAAGTGGTAAAATTTTGTAAATCCTTAGATTTTCTTTGATGCGAATTGCAGGGGGTTGTTTCGAGCGAAATAACCCCTTAACTTTGCGTTATAAATAAAGAACAAGAGATAATATTCAGACACCATTTTTAGATAGATTTAGAGATTGTATCGCTATCTGATAGGTGATTTTAAGGTAAGAAAGACAACGATAAGGTAATAGATTAGTTTTTCGTTAGGTTTAAGAATTTTCACAACGTTAGATTCTGTCAGGAGCCGCCCTCGAGATGATGGTAGCTCTTTTTTTGTCATTATATGTAGCATGCATTTGGATGAGGCAGCCGAGTAGGTCGGCGTAATGTCCGGAGGATAGTGTCGGGCCGATATGTTGTGCTTGCATTCCGGACTTCAGCTTGACACTTATAATGGTCTCTGTTACCGTTGGTTATTGTAGTAAATACACAAATTTATATAACATTTCGTGCATGTGATTTGAAATAAAATCGGTTTATGTATTTATATTTTTGCTTTGATTTACATTAGTAATGCTATTGTGCATTATGCTTGAAATCAATGTGATATAAGTGATTTAACTGAGATGTATATTGTAAGTTACATTTATATCTGACGATATATCGCAATTTTGGTTAATTTTGAGGCGTGTAAAATTTTAATCAGTTAGATTTCTTTCTATTTCATAGGAATATATAGAAGATGATAGGTTAAATTATAAGGTACATAGGAAAATTCAACAGACAGGGTCGCTCGAGAGAGATGCCCTGTTTTTCATTTATATTGTCCGATCTGACCGTAAATTGCGGTATTTTTTGTAATTTTGCACAAATATTCCTTAAATCAGAAATAACACATGCAAAAAACTTCAATGATTCTTGGAGCCATGGTCTTGTGCTCATCAATCAGTGCTTTTTCCGACACAATCGACCGTGAGGCCCTTGTGAAACGTAACAATCCTCACGTGGTGACTGTCGATACTCTCGCATCGCTTACAGTCGGCAACGGTGAGTTTGCTTATACGGTCGATGTGACAGGCCTCCAGACTTTCCCCGAACTATATCGCAATGGTGTACCCCTCGGCACTCAGAGCCAGTGGGGATGGCATTCATTCCCCAATCCCGACAATCTGCGTCATGAGGAGACTTTGAAATCATATGACTTCGGCCACGGCCACCCCGAGTTGTACTCGACCCAGCTCAAGGAGCCCGAGCGCGGCAAGAATGCCTCTGACTGGTATCGTGTCAATCCTCATCGTCTGCATCTGGGCATCATTGGTTTTGACGGAGTGAAGAAATCGCAGATTTCCGGCATTGATCAGACTCTCGACATGTGGTCGGGCACGGTAACCTCCGACTTCAAGGTCGACGGCCGTCCTGTCAAGGTTATGACTGCCTGTCATCCCGACCGCGACATGATTTCGGCCGAGATTACATCTGCCGCTCATCTCCCGGTGGTGTTCCGTATGCCTTATCCTACAGGTGCGCATGCCGATGATGCCTGCGACTGGACCCGCGACTCGCTGCACATCACCGAGGTGGTGCGTTCAGGCTCCAACAGCGCGCTTCTGCGTCATACTCTCGACGACACTTCCTATTATATAAATGTGTCATGGACCGGTAATGTCACTCCCGAGGTCAAAGGCCGCAACGAGTGGGTGCTTCGTCCCTCTTCCGACACCTGGAGTTTCACTGCCGAGTTTACTCCCGCCGAGTCGGCTGCCGGTGTGACTGCCGCCGCCGATGTGAGAAAGGAATCCACTCGTTATTGGGATTATTTCTGGCGTTCGGGCGGTGTGGTCGATTTCAGCAAATGCACCGACCCCCGTGCTGCCGAGCTGGAGCGCAGAGTCGTGTTGTCGCAATATCTTCTTGCCACACAGTGTGCCGGTTCGACCCCTCCCCAGGAGACAGGTCTGACTTACAACTCCTGGTTTGGAAAATTCCATCTCGAGATGATATGGTGGCATCAGGCCCAGTTCGCGCTCTACGGTCATGAAAATCTTCTGGCCCGCACTCTCCCCTGGTATGAGACCGTCATGCCTATCGCCCGCGAGATAGCTCGCCGTCAGGGCTTTGAAGGTGTGCGCTGGATGAAGATGACCGACCCCTCGGGCATTGAGGCTCCATCCAAGGTTGGCTCTTTCCTCATATGGCAGCAGCCTCACCTCATTTATCTTGCCGAACTCCTTTACCGCGCCAATCCCGGGGCCGGTGTCATAGAGAAATATGCCGGACAGGTCGAAGAGACCGCCCGCTTCATGGAATCGTTTGCAACATATGACGCCGACAACAACCGTTATACTCTCAAGGGTGTGATTCCCGCGCAGGAGACTCTGCGTGCGGCCGAGACCGTCAATCCGCCTTTTGAATTGTCCTACTGGCATTTCGGCTTGCTCACCGCCAACAAGTGGCGCGAGCGTCGCGGCCTGCCCCGCAATCAGAAGTGGGACGAGATAGCTGCATCGCTCTCTCGCCTTGCAGCCAAAGACTCGCTCTATCTTGCCGCCGAGACTGCTCCGCAGACTTATGAGGACATCCGTTTCACTTCCGACCACATGGCTG
The DNA here is from genome assembly GCF_910574735.1 of Duncaniella muricolitica. Taxonomy (NCBI): domain Bacteria; kingdom Pseudomonadati; phylum Bacteroidota; class Bacteroidia; order Bacteroidales; family Muribaculaceae; genus Duncaniella; species Duncaniella muricolitica. Next base: position 49,540 of record NZ_CAJTCF010000017.1, read on the forward strand.
TGCTCGGCGCGCTCGGCATCCTGCCCGAGTCTCATCTGCTCGAGTTTGATACAATGAACTCGACTTTCGACTGGATTTATGACAATTGGAACTGGGACAAGACCTGGGGTTGGGACTATCCTACCACAGCTATGTGTGCTACCCGACTCGGCGAGCCCGAGAAGGCGGTCAACGCCCTGCTCATGGACAAGCGCACCAACACCTATCTGCCCAACGGCCACAACTTCCAGGACAACCGTCTGCGTTGCTATCTTCCCGGCAACGGCGGTCTGCTGACCACCATCGCCCTCATGACAGCCGGCTGGGACGGATGCAAGGTCAAGAACCCCGGTTTCCCCAAGGACGGCACATGGGACGTGCGCTGGGAAGGCATCAAGCCTATGCCTTAATTATGCATAAGTCACGACAATATCAGTAAAAACAAAAATATTATAAGGCAGCAAATAATGTTTAGAATCTTATGTCTGGCTGCTGTGCTGGGCTGCATGACGATGCAGACCGGGGCAGCCACCCATTATGAGCCTGAAGGCCTGTCGGCTGTGTGTGTCAACGGTTCGGCCCGTTACAACCGTGCCCTGTATGGAGCGCACAGCGGTTTCAGAATGGAGTGTAGCGACACTCCGGTGTTTGGAATATATCTTCCCACTATGGGAGGCCACCTTGAGTTCTCTCTTCCCGAGGGCGATTGTCGGGCCGTCTATACCCCCGGTCGCATGGATTACACGCAGGGTGGGGTGGAGATTGAGGCTCAGGTGCTTCGATCGACCGACGCTGCGTTGTGGCGCATCACTAACACCACCGGACATACCGTCGGTGTGCCTGTGACCTTTGGCGGTGTCAGCGGCCGAAAGTTCTATCGCGAGGGTGACCTCGGAGTGGATGCTCCCGACTGCTTCGACCTGAAACCGGAATATTGCGACGGCAATATCCTTTCAATCAAAGGTGACCGCCTGTCGGTCGAATACGGCAAGAAAGAGCGCAGGACCGTGTGTCTTGTCATACCCGCTTCCAAGAGTGTGATTACGTCCGGTAATATATATAAAGGTGAGATTACACTCCGTCCCGTCAAGAGTTGCATCGTGGCCTACTTTCCCTCCGACAAGCCGTCCGACGAGTCGCTTGACCTCCTCATGGCCAGTGCTGAGCGTGAGCGTGCCGAGCTGGCGTCATCGCTTGAGATTTCCACTCCCGACCCGTGGCTTAATCCCGTAGGTGGCGCGCTTGCCGTGGCCGCCGACGGCATCTGGAGCGGCAATGCGTGGCTTCACGGTTCGATAGGCTGGCGCACACCTCATCTCGGCTGGCGCGGAGCCTATTGTGGTGATGCTCTGGGATGGCATGACCGCGCGCTGACCCATTTCGACACATATGCCGACAATCAGATTACCGACATCCCGGCTTCGCTCACTCATCCCCGCCAGGATAAGAGCCAGAACATGGCCCGTGCCGAGAAGAAGTGGGGCACACCCATGTACAGCAACGGCTACATATGCCGTCGTCCCGGCAAAAAGACCGAGATGTCTCACTATGACATGAACATGGTGTATGCTGATGCGATGTTGCGTCACTTCATGCACACAGGCGACACTGTGTCCATGCGCCGACTCTTCCCCGTGCTCAAGCGTCATCTCGCTTGGGAAAAACTCAATTTCGACCCTGACGGCGACCACCTGTATGATGCCTATTGCTGCATATGGGCCAGCGACGCGCTCTATTATAGCGGAGGTGCGGTGACCCACTCGTCGGCCTACAACTATTTTGCCAATCTCATGGCTGCGCGGGTGGCGCGTGCCATAGGTGAGGATGCCACCCCCTATGAGACCGAGGCCGCTGCCATATATGCTGCCATCGATTCGACCCTGTGGATGTCCGACAAGGGTTGCTGGGCCGAATACCGCGACCTTGGCGGTCATGAGCGTCTGCATCCCTATCCCGCGGTGTGGACAGTCTATCATGCCATCGACTCGCGCGTGGGTGATGAGTTTAAGCGTTACGCGGCCACACGCTATGTCGACCGCGAGATTCCACGCCTGCCTGTCAATGGCAGCGACTCGCTCTACACAATATCGACCACCAACTGGAAGCCTTACTCCTGGAGTATAAATAATGTGGCGATAGCCGAAGTCATGCACACCGCTCTTGCCTATTGGCAGGCCGGCCGTTCCGACGATGCCTACCGGCTGATGAAGGGTGTGGTGATTGACAATATGTACACCGGAGCCTCGCCTCTCAACTTTGGCCAGATAAGTTCCTATGACGCGGCCCGCGGCGAGTGTTATCGCGATTTTGCCGACCCTATAGGTGTATGGAGCCGAGCTGTAACCGAAGGTCTGTATGGACTGTCGCCCGACATGCTTGCCCGACAGCGCAGCCTGAGCATTCGTCCCGGATTCCCCTCCTCTTGGGCCCATGCTTCGTTTGCTACGGCCGACGTGGCCTACAGCTTCAGTCGCGAAGGTGATGTGGACACATATATTATAGAGCCGCGCAATTACGCCGATGCCGAGGTGACTCTTACCGTCCCGGCTCTTGGACTGAGCGGTGTCACTGTCAACGGCAATCCGGCCCGGTGGGAAGTGACCGAAAATTCTATCGGTGAGCCGCGTGTCACCGTCACACTGCCTGTCGGCAGCGATAAGACGAGTGTCAGAATACATCGCTCAGCCTCGCGTACGGCCGTGCCTACCGGTGCTGTGCGCCGCGAAGGTCCGGTGTGTTTCACCGAGATGGCATCAGGATTGCTGCGATGGTGGCAGCCGGCCGACAACGGCTTGGCTTCGGCCGACAATTCAGCCATATCACAGGCCATAGCCCGCACCGGCGACTTTGAGGCTGTCGAGCCTGCAAAATGCGAGCCCCTCGACCTTACCTCTCTTTACAATGCCTCCGTGACCGACATCTTCGGCAACGAATATCTTTCGCCCCGTCCCGAAGTGACCACTCTTCAGATACCCGTGCAGGGCATCGGCGAATGGTGTCACCCCAAGCTCACCGCTGTAGTCGATGACTACAATCTGCGTCAGCTCTCGCAGCAGGGCAATGGCCGCGTCAATCTGCTCGACATCCCGTTTGCCATGCCGGCCGAAGGACACAATGTGCTATTTACGACCCTTTGGGACAACTATCCGACTTCTGCGGTAATCCCGTTGAACGGAAACGCCTCTCATCTCTATATGCTCATGGCCGGAAGCACCAACCATATGCAGTGGGGCATGGAGAACGCCCGTCTCACGGTGCGTTACGCCGACGGCTCGTCCGACACGGTGCCTCTGGTCAATCCCGTCAACTGGGCTCCGATAGAGCAGGATTTCTACACCGACCGCTATGCTTTCGCTCAGCCGGCCGGAGCCTCGCTTCCCTATCGTGTGCATCTGCGTTCGGGCGAAGTGTCGCGCAATCTCGGCGAGAAACTCAAGCTCAAGGGACCCTATGACCGCAATATTCCCGGTGGTGCCGGCGTGCTGCTCGACATCCCCGTGGATCCGGCCAAGACCCTCGACCGACTTGAGTTTGAGACAATCTCTCACGACGTCGTGGCCGGAATCATGAGCGTGAGTCTGCAAAGACCGTAAACGAAAATTTTTCAGGAATGAAACTTAGACATTTGACATATGCCGCCGCTCTGCTCGGCGCGAGCCAGTTGTCGGCCACCTCTCCTCTCGTGGACTGGTATCCCGAGACGGTCGAGAATCGCCCGTTTGTGAGATGGTGGTGGCATGGCAGCGCGGTCGACTCGACCGGCATCACTTATAATCTCGAGGAGTTTGCCAGGCAGGGCCTTGGCGGAGTCGAGATTACCCCTATCTATGGGGTGAAAAACAACGAGGCCAACGATATACCCTACTTGTCAGACCGTTGGATGGACATGCTCGGCCACACCGTGAGCGAGGCTGCGCGTCTGGGTCTGCAGGTCGACATGAACAACGGCACCGGCTGGCCCTTCGGTGGCCCCGAAGTCACTCCCGAACACAGCGCGCGCAAACTCGTTACCCGTAAGTGGAGTGTGGCCCCGGGCTCTACACTCGAGGTGACACTCGATCGTCCCGACAAGCAGCCCGACGCGACACTCCAGCGTGTGGTGGCCGTCTCGGCCTCGCGTTCGCTTGATATTTCGGGCAAAGTCAAGAAAGGCACTCTCAAGTGGAAAGCACCCAAGGGTGCCGACTGGACAGTCTATGCCATCTTCTCGGGCCGCACCTATCAGAAAGTGAAGCGTGCCGCTCCGGGTGGAGTGGGGCTCGTGGTCAATCATTACGACAGTGTGGCCGTCAAGCATTATCTCGACCGTTTCGACCGGGCTTTTGCCGGCCGTGAGTGGATGATGCCCAACACTTTTTTCAACGATTCATACGAGGTTTACGGTTCTGACTGGAGCGACGGACTGCTTGAGGAGTTCAATAAAGAACACGGCTACCGACTCGAGCTGTGCATAGCCGACCTGCTCGGCGACAACGGCGAGAGCCCCCGCAGAGCCAAACTGTTGCACGACTACCGTATGACCCTCGCGCGCATACTCGAGGAGAACTTCACCCGCGTGTGGACTGACTGGGCTCACTCTCACGGCGCGCGCATACGCAATCAGTCTCACGGCTCGCCGGCCAATATCATAGACCTCTATGCCATGGTCGACATCCCCGAGTGCGAATCGTTCGGCCAGACAGCCTTTGACATACCCGGCCTCCCCGACTCCGGACCTACACGTCCCAGCGACGCGGCCCCCTCGGTGCTGAAATTTGCCTCCTCGGCCGCACATCTGGCCGGCAAGCCGCTTACGTCGGCCGAGACCCTGACCTGGCTCACCGAGCATTTCCGCACATCGCTCGCCCGCTGCAAGCCCGAGATTGACCAGATGCTCTGCTCGGGTGTCAACCACGTGTACTTTCACGGAGCGGCCTATTCGCCCAAGGATGCTCCGTTCCCCGGTCGGCTTTTCTATGCCGCCATCAACATGTCGCCCACCGCATCGCTGTGGGAGGATGCCTCCGGACTGTTTGCCTACATCTCGCGCATACAGGCCTTCATGAGTGCCGGCAAGCCCGACAACGATGTGCTGCTCTATTTCCCTTACGAGGAGATTATCACCCGGCGCGGTGGCGGACACTATCTGATGTTTGATATTCACAAGATGGACCGCGTGATGCCCGACGTCAAGCAATGGGTGGCCGACATAATGGCTGCCGGATATGATGTGGACTATCTCTCCGACCGTCTTGTCGACTCGCTTGCAGTCACACCCGACGGACGGCTGCTCTCGCGCGGCGGCAACCGCTACCGGGCCGTGATAGTGCCCGAAGTGGAGCATATGCCCGCCGCGACAGTGGAGCGTCTCAGGCAGATGGCCGCCGACGGTGCCAAAGTGATATTCACGTCCGACGTGGCTTCGGCCGCAGCTTCGCTTTCCGCTAATCCCGAACCGTTGAGAAAGCAGGGTATATCTATGCTCCGCCGTGTCAACGAGTGTGGCGGTCATAATTATTTCCTCTCCGTGTTGCGCGACACCGTCATAGACGGCTGGGTGAGAATAGCCACAGATGCCCCCCATGTCATGATATTCGACCCCGTGACCGGCCGTCGCGGTGTGGCCGAGAGCCGTCCTGCCGCCGGGAAGGGATATACCGACGTGCGCCTGCAGATGGAGGCCGGACAGTCGTTGCTCCTGAAGACTTTCCCGACCCCTGTCAAAGCCGATTCTTGGCGTTATGTTGAGCGTCGTGGTGAGCCGGTGGAGATAGCCTCGGGCTGGAGCATAAGTTTCCCCAAGAGCGACCCGCCCATAGAAGGGACTTTTGCCACCTATACGCTTGTCGACTGGACCCGTCTGCCTGATGACCGCGCCGCCATAAATGCCGGCACAGGACGTTACAGCGTGACTGTCGAATTGCTCGACACTTTCTCGGCCGACGGCTGGATGCTCGACCTCGGCGATGTGAGAGAAAGCGCGCGGGTGAGAGTCAACGGCCGCGAGGCCGGATGTGTGTGGAGTGTGCCGATGCAGATTGAGGTCGGCCACCTGCTTCGTCCCGGCAAAAATGAGATAGTGGTCGATGTGACCAATCTCCAGGCCAACCGCATAGCCGACTATGAGCGCAGAGGCGTGGTGTGGCGGGTGTTCAAGGATGCCAATATCGCCAGCGTCACCAACGCCAAGTCGTTCAGTTTCGGCGACTGGGACACAGTACCCTCCGGACTCAACTCGAGCGTGAGACTGATACCATTGTATTACAGCAAATAATAAAATCGATACATATGAAAAAGATTCTATCCAAATGTTTAATCGCTGCGGTGGCCTTTCTGACCGCGATGCCCGTGATGGCCGAGGAGCTCCAGCCGCGTGCCGAGATTCTCAACACTCTTGTCAAAGTCAATGACCATTATCTGAAAAAACACCCCGACCCACTGCTTGGCATACCCTATTACTCGCGTAAAAAGGTCTATGAAGCCAACATCTGGACCCGTGCGGTATATTTCGAGGGACTGATGGCCCTGCATTCCATATATCCCGACAACAGATATTACGATTATGCCTACTCGTGGGCCGACGGCTTCAAGTGGGGCATGCGTCGTGATGACTCCACCACCCGCAATGCCGACAATTATTGCGCCGCACAGGTCTACATCGACCTCTATCGTCTCACCCCGCGTCCCGAAATGCTCACCAAGACCAAGGCGACAATGAACATGCTCGTTAACACTCCTCAGGTTGACGACTGGACATGGATTGACGCCATACAGATGGGCATGCCTATCCTCGCCAAACTCTCGGCCACTACAGGCGACCCCCGATATGCCGAGAAAGCCTACGAGATGTATTCCTGGACCCGCAACACCCTCGCCGGCGGTCTTTACAACAAGAAAGATGGCCTGTGGTGGCGCGACGCCGACTTTGTGCCCCCCTACAAGGAGCCCAACGGCAAAGACTGCTATTGGTCGCGCGGTAACGGTTGGGTCGTGGCTGCTCTCGTGAGAGTACTTGACGAGATTCCTGCTGATGACCCCCACCGCAAAGAGTATGAGAAAGACCTTCAGGACATGTGTGCCGCGCTTGTGAAATGTCAGCGTGAGGACGGCTTCTGGAACGTATCGCTCCACGACCCCTCCAATTTCGGCGGCAAGGAAGTGACAGGCACCGCTCTCTTCGTCTACGGCATGGCATATGGCGTGCGCAACGGCATTCTTGACCGTGACAAATACATGCCCGTAATAACCAAGGCGTGGAACGCTATGGCCAAAGAAGCCGTGCACCCCAACGGTTATCTCGGCTATGTCCAGGGCACCGGCAAAGAGCCCAAGGACGGCCAGCCCGTAGCCTACGATTCCAAGCCCGACTTTGACGATTACGGCACAGGCTGCTTCCTCCTCGCCGGCTCGGAAGTATACAAATTGTAACACACCGCTCAGACTGAATCACAACATACCTGAGCTCCCGTTTCAGGAATAAAAAGAGCATCAAGCCATCAAGGCCCGATGCTCTTTTTATATATTCCCTCTGCGTTATCTCCTCATTGACATAATAAAAAACTTATGTTTCTTTTGTCCTTTTGAAACTTTTGTATCTCCTTTTGTATCTCTAATTCAAGGTAGATATAAAAAAGATGCTGTACCTGGCTTGGCACAGCATCTTACAAAACTCTCTCTATGTTTTTATTAATGTCTGTTGTCGGTGAGATCAGATGGAACCGATGATACGTTTGGCTCCGATGTAGTGGCGTGAGTAGTAGCCGTTGTCGGGGAAATTCTGGTATACTACCCCTTTCTTGGAGGAAGAAGCGTGGATGAAGCGGCACGAGCCGTCTTCGTTGACATCGACCACCATGGCCACGTGGCCTACGCGGCCTTTGCCGCTTGAGCGGCTTGAAAAGAAGAGGAGGTCGCCGGGCTTGAGCTCGTCTTTCTCTACGCGTTCGCCCTGGAGATACTGGCTGCGTGAGTCGCGGTGGAGATTGAATCCGAAGTTGCGGAACACATAGCCTACAAATCCCGAGCAGTCAAACTGTTTGGGGCCTGCCGCACCGAGGCGATAACGTGTGCCGAGAAAAGTGGCTGCGAAATCTTTCATCTTGTCGATGAGTTCGGTCGAATCGTCCGAAGCGGTTGTCTCGCCTTCAAAGGTTGCGAAAGGTGAGTTTTCGCGCGCACTTTCATAGGCGTGTCTCACGAGAGCTTCCGATGTGTCCACTACGCTTTTGAAGTGGTTGGCCGGAAGAGGGTAACCGTTTACCGAAGGTTCTGCGCCGGCCATCGCTGTGCATGCTATGGTTGTTATTATTGCGAGTATGTATCTGGTGTATCGTGTCATGGATTGGTTGCTGCCCTGAGGGGCTTGCATGTTGATGATTATTAAAAATTGGTTTGTACATTCATTCGCCTTTTTCGAAGAATGCATTGCAAAGTTACGCTTTTTTGTCGTGGCGGCCAAATCGCAATTGATTGACAATCCTCCTATTATGTTAATCGAAAAGATTCTTTACGCTTGGTAACTCCTTTTAGCACTTTGTGTGCAGAATGTTAATAAAATAGCTGATTTTGCGATTTTATATACAATATTTTACAAATTTTCACACGCAAATGCACACATTGCCTCCGAGTGTGCTTTAATAAATATTTATTTGGCTGAGCTTGTCGAGTAACATGTGTTAAAATTATGATTTGGCTACTGTCGGCTATAGAGCTGAATAACAGAGGTAAATCATGGCTTAGTGAAAATGGTGTATTTTACAATAATTTTCATATTTTAACTAAATGGGGCTCCTATAGTAACTATTCAGCGGACGCGCCGATGTAGTCGCCGTTTAGAAAAGGGCGAGGATTGCGTTGTAGGGCGAGTTGCCGTGCTTCTTGGTTGTCTCGACGATTGAATGCAGATCCATAAA